>JAJZDT010000073.1 GCA_021851535.1 Microcaldota archaeon
CCAGATAATGTTATAATCCTAAACTGTCTAACTTATATCAGCAATTGCGAATGGGCATGTGGCGCAACTTGGATAGCGCATCTGGCTTCGGACCAGATGGTTGCGGGTTCAAATCCCGTCATGCCCGCCACTGCAATGGGGTTTGGTCAGTTTTCCAAGTCTGCCTATGTAGAAGCTTTCGGAAATATCGGAAAGAAATAAGACAGATGCCAGTCATCAGTCACAAGATCTCCAGATTCCAAAAGACCAAGCCTACCACTACATTTATTAATACTCAATAAAATAGATAAAAGTCAACATGCAAACCAAGACCTACTTAGAATTTGTAAAGGTACTATCTCTGATAAGTATAATCCTAGTATTAGGGCAATCGATAGGTGTAGTAGGCGCCCAAGTAATTGCTGTAAATTTTGGCATATCCAATGTAACAACAAGCATAAATGGAAAATACCTATATGTATCTTACTATACAAACAATGAGTCAGGAATGATAAACAGTTCAGGATTGTTGATAGAGAATGCCCAAACCGGAAGCATGCTAAGCAAAATTCCAATGGAATTTCGTTCAAATATAAGCACTGGGTATAGTACCCACCCCACAACCCTATTAATTCCTTCGCCTTCGGGAGAATACCTATATATCATTAATGATTGGTATCAATATCCTTCCAACTATTCCTTATCTTGCTATTCTGCCATGCATAAATGCAATCCTTTCAACATGAGCATGATAACAACAATAGATCTCTCGACAAACAAGATAATAGGCCAATCACAATATCCTTACTTTATCTCTTCACCAGCAATAAATCCCTCCGGTACTATAATATACGCAATAAAAAACGAAGGTCAGGTAAAGCAACCTTTCCCAT
This sequence comes from Microcaldota archaeon, assembly GCA_021851535.1. Next base: position 873 of record JAJZDT010000073.1, read on the forward strand.
GGAACCCGTATAATTCCAGCGCTTCCAACAGAAAGTCAGGCTCATCAGATGGATTAGCGTATAATAACTCAATAATTATGATAAACACAAAAACAGATAGGCTAATAGGCGACATTACAGAAAATCCTGAGTTACCAGACCATTTGGTAATAAATTCTGCAGGCACATACCTGTATGTGATAAGTTCCAATTATACCTATGAAAATTACTCTATAAACAGTTCCACAGGAGAACCGATAGGAAATACTCCTAATAATATGTATGTCACCACTTATTACTCAAATAATACTGAAGGAATATACCAAATTCAGAACAATACGATAATGGTCATAAGTACACAAACAGACAAACCTATTAAAAAAATACCTATCTATGCAGAAGCCCTCGCTACAAATCCTTCAAAGCCGGAAATATATGTGTTAGCAGATCCAATTTTGATAATAAATACCAATAATAACAATATTACAGGATCCATCTCTTATAATTATAGTTTATATCCATACTTCATAGGCTTTGATAAAACTGGATCTTTAGCCTACCTAACCATATACAATGAGAGTACTTGTGGGGGAGCTTCTGACTGCATGCCAGGTTCCGATATTTTATTTATAAATACAAAAACACAAAAAGTGACAAATGAGATATCGCTAGGCGCAGGAGTTCAAGCGTTAGCTATTAATCCGTTAGGAACTATGCTATATGTAGTCAATTATGGTTATAACGAAACAATAAACAAAATTCCAACAGGCCAAAACATCCTTCTAACAGCTCAAAACATTCCAGAAATCAATAATATAAGTATTAGTCTAATTGCAGTTGTAGTTCTCATTTTAATAATCTTAATCATAGCCTTTATTTATACAAAGCATAGGAAAATTCCACCTAAGCCCGATTTCTAAAGCCATATATACGGCATACCTGCTAATTGTAAAGTTCCAGAAACAACGGCGCAATATGCTAAGCTCTGAGCTAACACACAACTGAAAGTGGAAGGTGGTCAGATACCACATCAGGCATTGCGGCAAACTCCTTCACTTCTATGTCATACGAGGTAAATATGTAGTCAGCATAAGGCTGAGGGAATCCATAATAAGGGGTTCTAGTTGACTTAATCCCATATTCTTTTACCAGATTTCTCATAGGTATGTCTTCAATTATCTTTATGCTTTCAGTATTAGGATGAAGATTCAAATCGCCACATAATATCCGCTTCCCATCAACCTTCTCCATCATGGATTTCAGATTAATGGATTGTTCTATCGTCTCCTTTGTATCATTCTTGTCCATGTTTATAAATATACCATGAGTTGTCCATATGTTATATTCCTGATCCCCTTTGCCTATCTTTGAATATAATACATTTATTCCAAGTGTCGACCACTTGTTGTCTACCATGGAGTTCTTCTTCCCTAAAACATATTCTTCTTTCTTATCGAGGATATCCCACCTTTTGTTTACGAATGTGGCGAGTCCTCGTTCTCCAGGATGTGGGAGAGCACTATATCCTTCAAAACCATCTCCAAGAATTCTACCTATTCTACTAAATACATCTTCAGTTCCATCCTTAAAAACAGCACTTTTGATCCCTGGCTCATTATCAAGAACCTCCTGAAAACAAAATATATCTGTATCATTCCTATTCTTTTCTATAAATGGCTCTAACTTATCAAAAAGCTTCCCGCACCATATATTCAATGTTATAAGTTTCAAATCCAACACTTTAAGCAATCAAATTTCATCTATTGCCTTCCTCAATGCGTTAAATATCTTTGTATCTTGATGGCACATAGTTAACAACACTTCATTAAGTTCCTTAGAATCTCCAAGAACTCCGAGAGCTTTCAATCTCCTTATGTCTGCTGTATCCTGTTTTCCATTCAAATCCCTATACAGCATTAATTTGTAGAAAGCTATGAATCCGGGATGAGCAACTTTAATTTCTCCGTATATTAACTGATGTGTATATGTCTTAGCCTGAGAGAGCATGGTATCGGCAAGAGGATATTTGTACCTCATAGAAGGCGCGAATCTATGATCTTTAGGATACACCTGCGATAATTCAGTAATTATATCTACATCAAGGCCATTAGTGGTCTTGGTGCTAAGTGTAGGCCCTTCCAAAACGTGCCCGTAATGCATAACTGGTTCTTTATTTACAACAGCAGGAGCAGCAAATGCATCTTTTATCGAATCAAGTATAAGGCCACTACCGACGGTATTATTTAAGACTATATCCAAATCCGTAGGGCTTCTGTCTATCCGCTCCGGCTTCGAGCCTCCATAATGCATCAATTGATAAAGGAACACGCCTCCTCCCGCTATAATCATCCAGGAATCTCTCTCTACATTTCTCGAATCAAGCACCTTGGCTATCTCGTTGATGCCCTCTACAAATAGCTGTTGTTCCCTAGAGAAAACTAATCCCCTATTCTCTCTTAACAATTCAATAAAAGCTCTAGATCGGAGATGCACATCCTCTTTCTGAGAACTAACTTTAGTCCTATAAGATTCCATATAATATATTACCAATTAATATTCAATATCTGATACGTTCAGTACAAATCTGAAATGTATATGGAATTTTTATAACTTAAATTAAACCTATCAGTTATAATCACTTTATTATGGCATTTGTAAATTAAAAATCTTTCTATCAAATTCAACATCCAAAAATACAAATCTGTAAATCTCTTTTGTTTATTAATTCTTTAATGAAATCCCATATT
>JAJZDT010000139.1 GCA_021851535.1 Microcaldota archaeon
AATGAAATTTGTATACACACAGCTAAATTTTTTTGTAGATAATCGTTTAATCACAAATGATTCTTGACAAACATTAGAAGACCCGGATACAAAAAGATATCCGTCTTCTGAGAGCAACTTGAGTATGTGCGTAATGCTCGAGCTCAACTCTTCTTTTGGGATTATGTTTAGCATATAATAGAGATTATTCATGCAAAATATTGCTTTGAATGCAGAATGCGCAAAGGGTGTCTTAAATCCGTCTGCGACAACAAAGAATTCTGGCAATTTTAGATTATTATAGTTATCAATATACTCATGCACCATACAGCCAATTGATTTACTATAAACTGTAACATACCCAGATTTTGCATCTACTAACGTATGTAATAGTGCCCTTCTAATTCTATATAAGTCTATATCCAATCCAATAACATTTGCATTTGGATATATATTAGCTATTGCCAGGGTAGAAACTCCAAATGAACACCCCCAATCTAGTATATTTTCTCCTTGGTGTACATTTATTTTAAACCCTTCGAATTCCCTAAATGCTCGATAGTAATGTGTTGTAGGATCCGCATGATACCAAGGTTTTGCATGAACAATTACTTTAGAATTATTTTCAGATTCTTTACGCATAAGCGCATCGTATTGCAGGTATGTTTTTCTTTTCTCTGGATTTGTTATTTGAATAGGTTTATACATTGGCATAATAATGATTCTTTTGATAGAATATAATAAGTAGGAGCATTAAGATTAACAGTTTATATACTAAAATTTATAAAATTTATTCATGACATGGACAATTTTCTAACTAACCTTAAAAGATTTGGGGAATTAGAATCATCCCGTATTTTAAGGCCCATAATACTTGCTGTGCGATATTCTTCTTTTGCGCCTTGGGAGCAATGCCAACGGGGGGTTAGAAATAAGTCTGTTATAAATCCTGACATTAAAATATTATTCCAAAATGTGACCCATTCTTTCTGTGTCGCTGAGAATTTGCCTTCGATTTGTATGTTGAATATATCAGAGGATGAAAATACAGGAAATGGTTGGGTTCTTCGGTAATAATCTGTGTAACATTTAAGTGCTGTTATGTTTTTTTGTATTTGGGATGGGCCATCAGAGGATATAATACCTGAAATGTAGGCAATGGATGTTTTTCCATTATTATTAGCTGCTTTAAGTATTGGTATTACAAAGTTTTGTACATCCTTTAAACTATTTGAATGAAACGCAGCATCACTTAAATATTTATGTATTTTTAATCTGTTAATTTCTACCACTTAATGCTTAAAAAACTTGCATTGACTTATATATTTTTAATTAAATATTTATATTGATTGTTATGAATGATAAAAAATGTGATTGCAGGAACGAATGTGACTGCGATGGATGCCATAGAGGTAATGGAGCTTGGCGTATTTTTATAGGAATAGGCATAGGAATAATGTTTGTATTTATAGGAATTGCAATAGCATTATTAATATTACATACTATCTTACCGGGAATCTTCGTATTTCTAGATAGGAATTGGTTTGGGGATCTTTTCCTAATTTTCATTATTATATGTACATTCTCGTGGTGTTTAAAATATCCATTTCTATTTTGGAATAAAAGACGAAAATTACAAAGAGGTAATATGGATAGCAAGGAATTGCTCAAAATAAAATACGCTAATGGAGAGATAACAAAAAAAGAATTTGAGCAGAAAATTAAGGATATCAATAAATACTAATCTTGTAAACAGGTAAAATAATTTCTTATTTTGTTCTTTTTTTTAATTTTTAGTTCTTGCAATAAATTAATTTAAAAATTTTATTAAAAGCTTAAATGGGGAGCAGGAGATTTGAACTCCTATTACCAGCGCCCAAGGCTGGCAGTCTGCCAGGTTAGCGTAGCTCCCCATATATGTATAAACATAGTTTTGTTGTGAATATTAATAAATATGTTTACCAAATAATTAATTACTACTTGTATTTAAAGTGATTGGATGCAGATGCCTGATTTACCATGGACGGAAAAATATAGGCCTAAGAACCTTAATGAGGTTATAGGTCAAGAGCTAATAGTAAATAGGCTCAAGTCCTTTGTTAATAGAGGAAATTTCCCGAATATGATATTCTCAGGAAGTGCTGGAATTGGAAAAACGACCTGTGCTATTGCCATGGCAAATGACCTTTATAATGGAGAATTTATTGGAGCATTTAAAGAGCTTAATGCTAGTGACTCTAGAGGAATAGATGTTATACGCGGGGAAGTGAAGGAATTTGCCAAAACAATATCAATTGCAAATGTACCGATAAAAATCATCTTTTTAGATGAGGCTGATTCTCTTACAGCTGACGCGCAGCATGCACTAAGAAGAACAATGGAAAAATTCTCTTCTGAAACTCGCTTTATACTAAGCGCAAACTATGCAAGCAAAATTATAGAACCTATACAGAGTAGATGTGTTGTTTTTAGATTTAAGCCCCTTCGTGAGGAAGATATGGTTGCATATGTAAAAAATATTATTCAAAAAGAAGAACTTTCTATGGATGATAAAGCAATAGAGGCGCTTATATATGTAAGCGATGGGGATATGAGAAAATTAACCAATATATTACAGGGATGTGCGATGCAAAGCAGTGAGATAAAAGATGCTCACGTATATGAGATAGCTGCAAAGGCAAGACCTAAGGAGATCGCTGCAATGCTACGATACGCAATATCTGGAAATTTTACAGCAGCCCGCACAGAGCTCGAAGGACTTGTTTTAAGGCATGGTATGAGTGGGGAAGATGTGCTTTTACAGTGTTATAAAGAAGTACAGAGCATGGATATTGAAGAAAAAATAAAATTAATTGTAATACGTGAATTTGGAGAAACTAATTATAGAATAGTTGCAGGCGCAAATGAACGCATACAACTAGAATCGATGCTTGCAAGTATAGCGCTTGCGGCATCTAAATACCAACAATAGCTAAAATTAGGTATGCAGAATTTTAATTATGTGTCCCAAGCACGATTATATTATGGACAGGTAAGTACATTTGACATATTGAAACGTATTATAGCTAATAGTTTTGTGGTATTTATACCAATAAGTTTGGATGGGTATATACCTTGACAAGGGCTTCCAAATGATTCTCCTATACTTATATTCATTGTACTTAAAAACTGATCCATATTAGATGTCGTATGTGAACAAGTTCCGCAATTATCGTATATAAGTATCTGAATTGTTGAACTCTTTATAGCTAAAACTTTAAACCCAGTAAAATTCTGTCCGGCAGCACAGGTAAGAGTGTTATTACTCTGTGAATTTGTGGATAAAGAACAAGGCCCAGTCGGGGTAAGAAAAGTTGAATTCGGAATTATAGTACTTGTTATAGTTATATTCTGCCCATGGTTGTAGGTTTTATTGCTAGATATTATATGAGGTATGCCAGCAATAAGCGCTATCGCTATTACAATCAGAATTATTATAGGTATGATTTGTAATTTTTTCATATATTAGAAAAAGTAAACGATATAATAAATACTTGTTCTATTCCTGCTGTTTACTTTTGTTTATATTTTAGCTATTATGTTAATTTCAAATTCGTTCGCCTCTATAGTGCA
>JAJZDT010000113.1 GCA_021851535.1 Microcaldota archaeon
GAAAAACATCGTAAAAGACATGATGAGCATAATATAAATACCTTTTCTGTGGATTTCGTAGATATTTATACAAAAAAAGTAAGCGTTATATAAATTTGATTATTTCTCAACTTAGTTGTTTATTTCATATGTGCCATCAATTTGCGGGACTATCCCATTCAAGCCCTTTTTATCGACAAATTCCTTCAATGACTCTGAGCGGCTTTTCTCACCATGAACAATAAAGACATTTTTAAGTCCTGAAATTTTATTTATTACACTTTCAAGTCCTCTTCTATCCGCATGTGCTGATAAATGATATGTTTCAACATCCATTTTTATCTCTATTTTAGAGTCGTTTATATCCATTGTTTTTGCTCCGTCCTGCAATTCTCTACCTCGTGTTCCATTAGCCTGGTATCCTACCATCATAATCTTGTTAAGATTGTTATTGCTAAGTTGCGATAAATAAAAGAGTACGGGACCGCCTGTTATCATACCACTTGTTGTAACTATTATGCAGCTCTCATCCTGCTTTATTATTTTATTTCGTGTGCTCTTTCTCTCAACCGGGTAGAAATTTTTGCTTTTGAATGGATCATAATCACTCATTAGTATTCTACTCTGCAATTCCTTTCTGCAATATATAACATTATGTCTATGTATACGCATGGCCTTGTTTATCATGCCATCAACATATATAGGCACTTTCGGTATAATACCAGAATTTATATGATCATCAAGAAGTAATAATACTTCTTGAGCCCTTCCTGCAGCAAAGCTTGGTATTATTATCTTACCATTTTTGTTTATTGTCTCTTTTATGCTCTTCATCATGTCTTTTACGATGTTTTTCTCGTTGTCAAAAACATTATCTTTACCTCCATACGTGCTCTCAATAATTAACGTATCTGCGTGTAAATCCTTTAGATATGTTCCATCAAATAGTTTTGTTTTTGCCGTATTTATATCTCCTGTATATAAAAGCGTATTCTTGCCATCATTAATATGGATCATTGCGCTTCCTAATATATGTCCCGCCGGTATAAATTTTAGCGTGAGTTCATTGATTTTGAACTCCTCCATATATTCAATTATTTTGTACTTTGACATCATTTGCTTTAACCCCTCCTTTGTCACGTCTTTGGGGTTTGATATGTGCATATAATCGCTAATTAACACGTTAGTTAGCTCGGTGGTTGGCTTTGTAGCATATGCAAAGCCCCTATATCCGCTTGAATATATGTGCGGCAAGTACCCAATATGATCTAAGTGTGCATGCGATAATACTATCGCATCAAGGCTCTTAAATATCTCATTATCGATATCTGGCATCTCTATTTCTCTACCAAGCTTTACGCCTGCGTCCAACAATATTTTTGTTTTTTCTGTTTCTATTAATATACAGCTTCTTCCTACTTCCTGTGCTCCTCCAAAAAAAGATACTTTCAATTTATCACTTCTTAATTTATTTGATATAAGGGGCAAGAGCCCACATATATACTTATTTATATTTCATTTTTTATTTTATTACCAACTTATTCTTTAGGTCTTTTTTTAATTACTACGATGTCCTCAAGGTTGACCTCAATTGGCGTTGGCTTTTCCTCACGCTTCTTTCGAACATTATTATCTGGATGTTCTCTTCTATGTGTTATCTTCAAAATCTTTCTCAATTCTGCATAGCGCTCATCCAGCTGCTTATCAAAGACTTCTATGTCTACATTTAGCTTTGAGAGCTCTTTGTTGTATTCCTCTAAGTCTTTTTTTATAAAATCGCGTTTTCTAAAGAATCTAACGACCCTATACGCTTCATCCATCTGTCTGTCTATTTCATTGATCTTTACAACTAAACCCTTCTCATCAGCTAAAGAGAATGTGTCTGTTGATATTCTAAATTCAAGCTTGCGCTTTTGTTTGCCAAGCTCCCTTACCTTTCTAAGCTTCTCATTATAATCATTTTCCATCTGGTTCATCTGTAGCATTTTTGCTATTGTCTCCGCTTCTGAACTTTTGTAATTTATGCGTTTTTTTAGGCGTTTTATCTGCTCTATTAACACCTGGCGCTTTTCACGAATAGCATCGATATCGCTCTTTATTTTAGCAGCTTCCGGGCTTCCAGACTCTTTTATTAGCTCAAATAGTGGTTTATATCCATTATTCTGCCTTACCGGCTTTGTTGCTGCTGTGCTTGTATCTTTGGGAGGTACCCCCAAACTATTCGACTTATTCTCAGAATTAGTCTTATTCTCAATTGTTGATATTTCAACATTCTTCTCTTCCAGGAAAATCCCTCTGTTCTAAAGTACGTGCGTACGTTCATTTAATATTAATACTTAATTATTATAATCTAATTTAAAACTAAAATTACATATGTAATATGTCATTTAAATAGCTAGAATACTAATCAATATATGAACATACAAATATATAATTATATAAGTTCCTCATATACTTTTATAAGCTTATCTGTTACTCTCTCTATAGAATATTTTTTTATTGTGCTTATAGTTTTATTATAATCCTCTATATTGTCAATGACCTTTTCTATCTTCTTTGCGCAATCCTTAAAATCGCCAGGTTTAAATTTCTCCCCATTAACTCCATTTATTATGAGCTCTTTTAAAGCCATATAATCTGCGCCCACAACGGGTTTGCCGCATGCCATGGCCTCAATAGACACAATGCCCTGTGTTTCGAATGTCGAAGGTATACAGAAAATATCTGCCGCGTTATAATATTTTGGCAGATCATTATTTTCCACAAAACCCAAAAATTTAACCTTATCAAGCTTGTATTTATACGCAATCTCTTTGTAATGTTCAAGTGCCGGGCCAGTTCCCACAATGCCAAAGAATATGCGCTTGTTCTTTAATATATTAGCCGCTTTTAATAACGTATCTATACGTTTTTCCTTACTTATTCTTCCGACATACAATACTAATTTATAATCCTTACCATCTGTTATCCAATTTTTAACATGCATGCTCTTTATCTTATTGTTGAATTTCTTCAGGTCTATGCCATTTTCCACAACGGTTGTATTTGTTATGCCATTTTTCTTAAGCAGATCCTCGATCGCCGCACTTGGTGTAATTACCTTATCACATTTATTATAGAAGAATTTTGCATAGTTCCAGGAGTATTTTTTTATCGCATCACGCATAAAATTATTTGAACTGACATACTCATTTATTACGGCATTGTCATTGAATAATGTATGAAATGTGCTAACTAGTGGTAATTTGTTTAACCTTGCATTTGTTAGTGCGGCGAGACCTATTGAGAATGGAGTATGCGCATGCACAATGTCAATGTCTAGCTCTCGCATCTTTAGCGAGGATAAAAATGGGAACATTGCAACTGTATATTGCGGATATTTGCTGAATTTTATTCCGCGCATGAAAAATACGTTCATTGATTTATCATTATTTTTAGAGTTGCCTGCTGTGAAAATATAAACTTTATGTCCGCGCTTCTCTAGCTCTCTAGTGAAATTGCTTATGGAAATCACTACGCCATCAACAGCGGGGTAGAAACTATCTGTATAAAAAGCAATGTTCATTTTCGACATTAAATATCACAGGCAATTATTTTTCA
>JAJZDT010000079.1 GCA_021851535.1 Microcaldota archaeon
GTATCATAGGTCTACAATAAATACAAAGCTGCTTTATCTACCAAATGATGTAATTAATTATGTTCTTGTTCATGAGCTTGCACATACAAAAGTTAGTAATCATTCGAAAAGGTTCTGGGATATTGTTTATAGTATAATACCTGAATATAAAATACACCGAAGATATCTTCGAAACAATGGCAATAATATAAATTTTGTTTCAAGCAGTACAAAAGCTCCAATGCAAATTGATTAACCATATACTAATATAATTCTACTAATTTCAATTTTAATGCGGGTTCTATTTTTTACGCAATTATCAAATTTCAAGATAAAGTTATAATGGTATCTAGTCAAAATAGTAAGTAACTAATAAACAATTAATTTGATGTAAGTGGTTTGGATGGATTTTGATATAAAAAAGATTAAGAGTAATACATACGAGATAGAGATGGATAAAAATAAGGGCATGCGTGTGCCGGTGCGCATTTATTCTAATGACAATTTAATAGTCAACGTAAAAAAGGATCGAACGCTAATGCAGGCAATTAATGCATCAAAACTGCCATCGATAGTAAAGAATATGCTTGTTATGCCTGATGGACATGAAGGATACGGATTTCCGGTGGGTGGTGTTGCAGCATTCGATGCTGATAATGGAATTGTATCCCCAGGAGCGATAGGATTTGACATAAATTGTGGCGTGAGGCTCATAAAGACAAATCTTACTTTTAAGGAGGTACATCCAAAAATAAATATGCTAATGGATTCGTTATTTAAGAATGTGCCAAGCGGAGTAGGCAGTAAATTGAGTATAGGTTTTTCACAAAAGGATTTAGAACGCATAGCTCTTGAGGGCGTTCCATATGTAATAGATAAAGGATATGGATTTAATAATGATGTAGAACGCATAGAGGAGAATGGTTGCATAAAGGGTGCAAATCCTTCAAAAGTAAGTAAGCAGGCAATGGATAGGGGTAAAAATCAATTAGGTACGCTTGGAGCTGGGAATCATTTTCTTGAAGTACAACGCGTAGAGGAAATATTTGATGGTACGCTCGCAAAAGCATTCGGTTTAGAAAAAGATCAAATTGTAATAATGTTGCATAGCGGTTCTAGAGGTTTTGGTCATCAGATATGTAGCGATTATCTAGAAAAATTATCCGACTATCAGAAAAAGGAGCATATAGATCTGCCAGATCCCGAATTAGCATATGCTAAGCTCGGTTCAAAAGAGGCTGATGAATACCTCGCATCAATGTTATCTGCAGTGAATTTTGCATTTGCCAATAGGCAGATAATGACAGACTCGATAAGAAAGAGCTTTAGCTCTGTATTTGGCAAGAGCGCAGATTCGCTCGGAATGGAATTATTATATGATGTTGCGCATAATATAGCAAAAAAAGAGGAGCATATGGTAGATGGTAAGCGCATGAATTTAATGGTACATAGAAAAGGTGCTACAAGAGCATTTGGTCCTGGTTCTATGCATATACCTAAGATATATAGACCATATGGGCAGCCTGTTATAATCCCTGGCAGTATGGGCACTTCAAGCTATGTGCTTGCAGGAAGGTCTGAAGCTATGGATGAGACATTTGGTTCATCCTGCCATGGCTCTGGAAGATTAATGTCTAGGCATCAAGCTATACGCGAGATACCTATGTCAAAAACATTTAAGCAATTGGAGGAGAAGGATATTACAATAAGGGTAAGAAGCAGAAAATTAATAAGCGAGGAGGCAATGGAGGCTTACAAGAATGTGGATGATGTGGTGGCGAGTATAGCTGGGGCAAAAATATCAAATATAGTAGCAAAAATGATACCTATAGGTGTTGCAAAGGGCTAATATATTAAGTATCAACATTTTCTAAGCAGATCAAGTAAATGCTCAGAGTCCTCCATGTTATGAATTTTCAATTTTATTTTATGTGCAACAGTATGCTCATCAATTGCTCCTGTAGACTCTCTCCATCTAGGGGTCATAAATATGTCAGTTATATATCCATTTTCTATTACATTTCTCCAAAAAGCGCGCCATTCCTCTTGTGGTACCCAAATAAATCTTGAAATTAACTTTTTGTTAAAGATATCTGTTAAGGAGAAAATGGTAAAATCATTTGATTCTCTTATAAATGCGGTATAACGCGCAAGCCTTTCAAAGTTCGTCTCTATCATGTCCTTGCCATCAGTTGTGAGTATGCCAGACACATAGCCGCGCTTTCTAGTTGGTTTTGATTCTATACAGTCTATTCTATCAAGCGCCCTAAATATGCCTAATTTAACTTCTTCTAATGTGTTTGCATTTTCTGTATAATTATTAAACACATTTTTAATTAATGAACCCATATAATCAAATATGGCTTTATAACTATAAGATATAAATAAATTTCTAAAACCTCATATCTAGCAAAAGAATTGAATAGTGTGTTTTAATCATTGTGTTATATTAAAAATAGAAAACCTGCAAACTCTTTTTATACTTTTTCTATTAATAGATAATGTGATAATGTGCGTTTCTATTACTTGTTATACCCCCTGTTATTTGCTGTTATTTTGATGCCCTCAATTATGCTGGCGCAAGCTCAAAATGTGTCTATTGGCAATGCACAGATTCATGCCCCCGCTGTAATACTTCAATACAATAAGGGTACACTCACGATAATAAGTTTGAATATAACAAAAGGTAATGGCAGCATTATGGTAAGTGGGCCAAATGTCACAGGAAATTCAACAATATTTTCAGCAAATACTGCTGTTGCTGCTGCATCAAAATATCTTAAAATAGATATGAATAATTATAATTTTAACTACCATATATACAATGTCACTAATGTTTCTGGTCCAAGTGCAGGGACTGCGATGGCGCTCCTTGTTATATCCGCATATACCCATAAGCCTATACCAAATAACGTCACAGTTACTGGAACAATATCCTATAACGGTACTGTTGGTGAGATAGGTGGTGTTTATGATAAAATTAATGCGGCTGCATTAAATGGCATAACATATGCTATAGTTCCATATGCACAGAATGGGTCGTTTGAAAACATGCTATACTACATAACTCAGCAAAAATTTGGAGTTCCGCTAGATCAGGTTTCAAATCTATCACAGGCTGCAAATTTTATCTTTAATTATAATGAGCCGACGATAATAGCGCATAAGACGGTATATAACCCATTTACATATTATAATCTGACTAATCTGTCAAATGCCAATATTTCCTGTAGCAATAATTGCAGCTCATTCGCTATCGAACAATTAGCTAATTTCACATTAGGGATGGTTGAAAATCAAACAATTAATATTTCAAATATAAACTATTTTAGAAATATCTCATCATCAATGGAAGAAAATCTAAATCAGAGTAAGATTATATCAAAAAAAGGATATAATTATCTTGCAGCGGATCTTGCATTTTTGCAATATATGGATGGGTATGTCTTCCAAAACAGCGCAACTTCGCGATATGGTGCTCTTGCTAAGATGCAGAATATATCAAATTATTGCGCTACATTAAGCGCTCCACAGATGACCAATAGCAATTATGAGTATGTAATAGGAGGAAATTTGAGGGCATTATGGGGTAGCTAT
>JAJZDT010000110.1 GCA_021851535.1 Microcaldota archaeon
ATTGCATCAAGAGTAAATAAGGTCAATGGAAATCCCAGTATTGAAGTATACTACTCAAATTCTAATTTTGCAAATATTGGAGCAGCAATACCACTTATACAATCCACTGCCCAATCATACAATGCAGGCATAAGCACGAATATATTGCAGCAGCAAAACAATAACGTAGCACTAGAATCTAATGTTGCAGTTGTTCCATTATATGGAACATCAAGTAGCTACAAGGTATTTCTTGTAGGAGGCATACTCGCAATGGTTGCGGCATTCGGCACAGTATTTGGAGGGGGCATATCTATAATAGCTGACAGGCAGCTTGGCGTTCTCAAATCATTTTACATTGCTCCCATAAACAAAAAGACCATTATATTTAGCAAAATGATATCCGGAGTTATACAATCCATAATATATATGTTAGTAGCACTTGGAATAGGCTTTATTGATGGTGCAACAATAGCTATGGGCGTTTTAGGACTTGTCTGGATAATACTATTAATCATGCTGGTTGCTATAGGTTTTGCAGGAGTGACAACAGTAATTGCATCAAGAGTAAATAAGGTCGAGGTATATGCTATACTTGCACAGGTAGTTGTATTGCCCATGTGGTTTTTATCTGGAGCGTTCTTCCCAGCTACATCGCTCCCCTCGTTCATACAACCATTTAGCACACTCGATCCAATGACATATGCAACACAGGGTATACGTGATGTAATGATGCTTGGTTACTACCCAATACAGGCAATAACTACAGACATAACGGCGCTTTTGATATTTATAGCATTTGGACTTATAGCCAGTGCATTATTATTTAAAAATTATGTTGATTAGGTGATATGATGAACATTACAAAAATAGAGCAGATGAAGGTTTTAAGATATACTATCATAGGTATATTTCTATCGATTGTTTTAAGCGGCGTAGTATTTTCAGCAAATACAAGTGCAGCAGCATTAAGTACATCTGGCAGCAGCGTTGATGGCGCGTTATCGGTGTCTAACGTTGCAATATCGCCATCTCCAGTAATAGCGGGAAGTAATGTAACACTAAGCTTTTCGTTATTTAATTCGTACTCACAAGAGCTTACAAATGTAAATATAGGACTTGAGTCTGCAAGCGAACTAATAAACGTATCTCCATCAAAATCGTATCTTGTAGATGCCATAGGAACGGGCATTTATGGTGGAATTGGAAGCAATCCATTTATTTATAAATTACATATACCTTCAACATTAATATCAGGTATATACACAATAGATGTAGTTGCAAATTACGAGACTACAACAAGTGGTAGCAGCGTAAATCTGCCCGGAAGTGCTATCATACCAATAACCGTGTATATTTATGGTAAACCTGATCTAAATTTTAATGTTCAGCAGCAATCTAATATAATACCAGGAAGCGCATTAGACGCTAATTTAATTGCGACAAACACAGGAACTGCGACAGCTAGAAATATAACCATAACAATAAATAATACAAATGATTTTTCAGTTATAGGACAGAATGAATACAAATTTGGAGACACCGCACCAGGTGCAACGCAGCAGATACCACTCGATCTTTTAGTAAATAGTAACATAACATCAGGAACGCATAATATAACGTTATATGTTTCGTATACAGGATCCGTCTCAAATTTCACAGGTACTGTTAATGTACCAGTAGATGTGGCATTAGGTACACCACACATAGTTACAAGCATCGTAAATGCACAACCAGAGCAGATATATTCTGGTGGCAATCAAACATTAACAATTAGCATACAAAATACCGGAAGCGGTATTGCAAGGGACTTAGTTGCAACATTCATGAGCAGTAATACAGTAAGCGTAAGTGGATCCGCATCCACATTTTATATAGGAATGCTTCAGCCAGGCGGCAGCATAAATGAAAATTTATATATAACCGCAAATGGGAATTCTAGTGAGAACAGCAGTTTTATACCAGTAGAATTTAATTACACATCGGCAAATTATGCAAACGCTACCAATATAAAACGTGATATTCCTATAAATATAGCACGATCTGCTGTTTTCCAGATAACTAATGTAACGGATAATTCGTATCCAGGAAATGCTTATGGTCCAATTGTCTTAAAAATAAAAAATACAGGAAATGAAGCTGCAACACAGATATCATTTTCGCTCCAATCAATATACCCATTAAGTCCGGTAGCGGGCAATGCATATGTAGCACAACTAAATCCTGGCGCATCAACAAATGTAACATTTTACATCAGTACAGACCAAAATGGAAACTCCGGTGAATACCCTATAACTATATATGAGCAATGGAAGCAAAACAACGGAGCGCCAAATCAGGTCTTCTATGGTTCAAATAATTATTATGCAACCGTTTATGCAAGCGTAGGAGAGAGCTCCAATGCAAATAGTAGTAGTGGAGGCAGCAATTACATATTATACATAATAATAATTGTTATTGTAGCAGTACTTGTTTATAGGTACAGAGGAAGAATAATAAAAAGGCAGCAAAAAGGCACGCATAGTAAAAAGTAATAGACACTCTGCCTTTAATTCTTTTCTTTTTTTATTTAATTTATAATTAATGGTGTACTATAGTGAAATTTGACATTTATTCTATGCTGGATAATACGATAGAAAAATATAAGTTGCCGCAATGGGTAAAGCCGTATATAGTAGATTATATTAAAGAGAACCCTATAAATGCAATTAAAAAAGGCATGAGTTTCATAGATGTTAAAAGAAAAAAAGGGCTTATTTCTAAAGGATATGTGGAGCTTCCAAATGGCATAAGATTTGAAATGAATTTTGTAGCAGAAATATTAAACCAGTTTTATTATGGTGAAAAATCCATTTCTGATATATATGAGCGATGGTCTAAAAGTAATTATAATTTAGATAGGGGGTATTCAGAGGGTTTTAGGAGGCTTTCGATTCTATCAAAAAAACATATGCGTGCGATAAAGAATTTAATTGATGGAATGGAAATGAAGGATATTGGGGCAACTACAGGAACATTAAAATTGCTTGATTTTATAGAGCATTTAGAGACAATTGAGGAGCGCATATTAATTTCAGGATTAATACTAAGGTATACGTATGCGCAAACGTTTGGAATGATATTTTATAAGGTATTTTACCCCACAGCGCCAGAATTTATGAGATCTTTTGGCAAAGCCCTTTCTGCTGATAACAAAACAATGCAATGGCTTGACTCTGAGCTTAGATATATACTTCAACATAATGATCGTGATCGGAATTTAGCATCTGTAAAGAATATGCTTTCTGTCGCTGCAGAATGCATAGATACTGAGCTGCCTTCTGCAAAACGCTCTAATATAGAAAAGGAATTTCTTTTGCTTAGAAATATCTCAGTTGCATACCCATTACATGTTATGAAGGAATATGACTATGATATAAATCCCGAGACCGAAGCTAGATTAATTTTTAAAAATAAAAAACATTAATTATTTTATTTTTTAGATCCGCTATTAAGTCGTCAATATTTGTAATTTTTTATGTTAAAAATAAAATTTCCATTTTATTAGAGTAAGGTATAAATAGATACTACGACATATTTAATAATTAAACATAG
>JAJZDT010000138.1 GCA_021851535.1 Microcaldota archaeon
ATATAGTGCAAAAAACACAATCTTTTTATATTATGTATATTCATAGTATTATGTTAAAACGGTGTTAAAAATGAACTCCAAGAAAAGTTTAACTGCAAAATTTGCAGTTATTAGTTCGAAATATGGCAAGATTCTAATATCAATGATGATCCTTTTTGGATACATCTCTGGTATTGGTATGTCACAGATAACATTAGGTGGTATTACAGGAACGTCATCGGGTGTTGGAGGAGCGGTAAATGCAATATGTACAGTATACTCAGATGTTGAGACTGTAATATTCATATTGGGATTGACTCTGATGATACTGGGTGCAGCACTGTATGCAGGCTCTCATGTGATGCCTAGCCAGTCAAAAGGTTCCCTGCAAGGTTATGGAATGGGTATGATATTAGGAGGCGTAGTCGGAGTTATAATAGCTCTCTTGGCTCCATACATACTACAGTTGATAACAGGGCAGACAGCATTGCAGATAACGGCGCAATGTGGTAATATCGGAGGATTGCTAGGTGGAATTTAGTCCACTTGGCATCTGATGGGCTCTTTTTTTAATTTTTTATTTTTAATATTCTTTTTATATCTTTAGATTGAATCTATCTTAGTGTAACTGTTGTGATATTTTGGTAAATGTAATAAAACATTCAATAGATTTTTATATAAAGAATCTAGAACTTATATTTTTATTTTCAGTGGCATTTATAATCGCATTTCTAATACCTGTATTTGCATCCCTTCCAACATTTAATGATGCAGGGGCGATATTTATAAGAACGTCAAGCATATTTACAAATCTTAACGTAATTAGCACATCGGTGATAATTGTCGCGCTCTTCTTCTCATTGCTATTTCTTAGTTTTGCAATAGTTGCAATAAACATACTTGTAAGGCATACGAGAACGCACACGAAGATAAAAGAGGAGGTAATTAAGGGCATAGAACATTATACTAGTAGGGTGTTTGTTGTTCTGTTAATATACTCTGCCATAATAATGTTAATTAATATAGCAACATATAACTATGGAATATCGGGCATTGCGACCGCAATAGCTGGTATATTATTGCTTCCAATATTTTTCTATGCTCCAAGCGCAATTGTAATAGACGAGCATAGGGTGCTTCCGGCCATAAAGTCTGGTGTATATTTCTTCTTTAAGCGATTTGATTATGTGCTGTTATGGCTCACTGTTGCGATACTTGCATTAACAGTATTTGATTTCATATTCATTGTATTAACAGGCACTACAATTTCAAGGTATGCGATGCTCATATTTAATGCATTTATAATACTACCATTTCTTGTTGTGCTCCAAAGTCAGATGTACATGAAGCGATTTGCTATAATGAGGCACTGATCGAATTTTTCCATGTGGGATATATTATTATATCTAATTATATAAGTAATATCTGATAGTATGCGGCTGCGTTTTTATGTTGTTTTACTCTTCCTTTTTGGTATAATATCATTTATACCATTCATGACATCAGCCGCACAGGTGAACGCGCAGTACCTATTTGCTTCAACGCTCTCAGGTACTCAGTATATAGCAACAACACTAACCCAGGCTATAGCTCTAGGCGCATTTACCAGCGCAGTTGCCCTGTCATTACTTGGCATATTACTATCATTTCTTCTTATTGCAATATCTTATATACTAGATTCTGTATTCAACATACCATCCCTAAAGGGCTGGTATAAAGGGGAGATACGTGAGACGATAAAGTCAATAATAATTGTTGTTGTCATATTTTCCGTAATTATAATAATGGGCAATATTGCTATAAGTGATTTTTCTGTAGGAAATATTGCTCCATTAAATGGTATAAATCAAATCACAACTACAACAGAAGCAATGTATAATGCTGTAGAGGTGCAGTATCTTGGTGCGGAGCTAAATGATGTAAACGCATCATTGATAGGTCTGTTTGGATTATATGATGGTCTTGGCGTTCTAAAGACTACAACACTGGCCATATATGTGCCTATTCCTGTGCTACCACTACCAGAATTTTATATAGGATCTATAGATTTTGGGGTAAAAGAGAACCTCTATACAAGCAGTGTACTCGGTTCAACTAATATTCCAGATGCTGGGCTTACTACAGATATTGGAAAGGTTGTAGTTCTGCCAATGTTGATATTATTTCAGGTGGAGGCTGACGTATTTCCATATGTAATAATTGCGGGGCTTACAGTGTTGCTTCCCGCCGGAATAATACTTAGATCAGTGCCTCTTCTACGCTCAATAGGTGGTACACTTATAGCCTTGGGTATTGGCACAGCTATTGTATATCCAGCATTGTTACTATTAATGAATCTGCCTCTTACAAACTTTATAGCACCTCCAGTGCAGACAGGAACTACACCACCATTTAATTGCGCTACGATAACAAATGGGGTTGCATCAGCAAGCTTAACATGCGGCTTCTTAAACAGCGCTGTCAGTACAACACAGTCCTATTTATCAAGTATACCTAATAGTCAGCCCTTAACAAATAATATTCAATATGCACTGAGTGGTTTTGTAGCGGGTGTATCAAGTTTAACTAGTATCTATCCTGCGCTAAATTTCATAACCTCTCAGATGTATATAAACTTAATATATCAATTTATACTCAGTATATTAGATATCATAATAGGATTTACCATAACGCAGAATATAGCAAAGATGCTTGGAGGCAACGTAAAGCTCGGAATAGGTAGGTTAAAGCTGGCATGATAATATGATAGATACATGCGCATTATATGGCGGATCAACATATGTAAGTAGTTGGTTAGAGCCATCGCTGTTAATAATACTAACAGCATTTCTAATAGTTGCAATACTATACATACTATCAGGATTTTTCTCATCATCGCTTAGATCTAAAATACGTGAAATGGTAAAATCTGAGATAGTACAGCTTGTTATAAGTGTTGTAATAATTGCAATACTATTAGGATCCGCAGCAACCGCCTGCAATATTTCATCTTCAATTAGCCAGAGTCTTGTAAAGAGCTCTTTAAACCCAATACAATACTCAGAATATTATATAGGTAATTTGAGTATGAATACGGGTTTGAAACTATTATCTTATCTATATACAACATCAATTGTATATGGTATAGATGCGCGAATATTATATGTTATAGGCAACTCCTTTGATTTCTTCCAGACCCGTGCTATTCTTGGCGCATCAATAAACTTCGGCATTAATTTAGCCGTTCCATATAACTTTTTAGCCACCTTATATACTACGGTTCTCTCACCAATTCTTATAATAGTAATAGGCATGCTGCTTTTGCAGTATATATTGCTGCCGCTTATACAGTATACCGCATTTACTATAGTGCTTCCAGTTGCGCTTATTGTACGATCTATTGCATATATAGGCACAAGTGGTGGACTTAGAACTGCAGCCAACGCATTGATTGCAATAGCGATAGCGTTTTACTTGATATACCCTCTTACAATAGGACTTGATAGTCTGATTGTTAATTGGTTATACTCACCAGCAAATCCTACCTATGTATATTTGCAGCAGACATTGCAATTCAACCAGATACCATCAACATTCTTATCAACTACAACAAGTACATTGACGGGACCATCAGCATTTGGTCTATCAACGCAATCTATAAGCTCTCTATTAAATAGCGCGAGCACTTTAGGCATTGCCCATTTTCTTAATCCAATTAATGTACCACAGGAGGCAAACTTTATAATAACAACAATGGCACAATTTATGTTTGTCGGAGTATTTTTATTTGCGCTTAATATGGGTATAACGGTTGCGTTCGCAATGAGTTTATCAAAAGCGTTAGATGCGGGAATAGATGGAGCCGGTTCATTCTGGAGAGGTTTATGATATGTTAGATATTTCAGCTACATTATATAATATAATATCGCTTGGCAATTATGTGATAACCTCATCTGATGTAAGCAGTGTGGGTAATGAATTCATACCTATAATATTAATAGCGATTTTAGCGGACTCTATGATTATATCCTTGTGGTATATGATAAGTTCAATAATAAATAGTTCTGAGTGGAAGGCGGGCGCTATAAGCGAATTTTATCAATTAGTTGGAACGGTAATAATAATGGTTATAATAGTAGGCGCACTCGGTACATATGGGAGCGCTTTTGTATCATCATTAAGCAATAGCGGTCTATCACCTACCAGTATGACATTAACATGCGCGAATTTAGAATTAAATAGTAATTTAAATATACTTAAATTAAATCCTACGGGGCTTACAACATACTCATTTTTATCTGGTATTAATGGATTATCATTCTCAGGATTATGCAGTTATATATATGCCCAAGATATTGCACCATCCTTCTCATCCACACTAAACTATCCTCTAGCCGCAACGGGTGTAATAACCGCAAATCTTACAAACCAGACCGCAACAAACATAAATTCGTATTTTGTATTGGATTCATACATAGGCTATTTGAAAGGTTTATCACCTACATACGAATTCTGCCTGCAAGGCGCTCCAGGAGAGGGTTTATCATGTTTGTTACCACCACTTAGCTTTGTAAATCCTCCATTGCTTACGGTCGTTGGTTCTTATAAGCCTTATGCGGGTTTTAGTATGCTCTACAATATTATGAGAACGCTTGGGGTTCTACTAACCTCCGCATTAGAGTCATTCATAGGGCAACTGCTTTTAATATCGACGATGTTAGATATCTGGCCATATCTATTATTCATCGGTATATTGGCAAGAGTATTCCCATATACCAGAAAAATTGGAGGTTTATTCATTGCTATTGCCATCGGCGTATTATTCTTCTATCCTCTTATATTCTCTATGGAATATTTAACTATAGGACATGGCCTAAATAACCAAGTGAGTCAGAATTCTCTTAATATTTTAAGCGTACCCTCTGGCATTACAACAACTGCCGGGCAGATTACAACAAATCCGGTAACTGGAATTATAAGCTTAATAAATAATAATCCTATATTCGGATCTGGTGCAATAGGAAACGCATATGGCACAAATTATTCAACTACAAATACGCTTACAGAATTACCTGCAGGGCTTGATGGTAGTACTCCATATAACCTTAATTTCTTCTCAGAACCAAGTCTGCAGGCGATTGCGACAACAAATAATTGTTGGCCTACAGACGGAGCAAAATACGGATCGCTACTCAGCGAGCTCTCTAATACTGCAACATTCTTAAATCCAATAACCTCATCAATAAGCACGGTATTGATGTTTTTAAGAAGTACAAGTACACTCCCATCAGGAGTTCCATCCTTATACATATCAAATACATGCAATGAACAAAGTTCGGAGAATATGTTATTTATGATAATGAATGCATATGGTATAATAGGAATACCCGCATACTGGCTTCCTATAATGAATCTTATAATAACACTATCTGGCATTATAGGACTATCAGGATTGTTAGGCGGCGATACATCAATGGCAGGACTGGGCAGTTTGGTATGATAATATGAGCAAAAAAATAAAAGTGTCAAATGCTATAAGTCAAAGAAAGCGTGTAATCGCGTTATTTTCTATAGTACTGCTTATTTTATTAGCCTCAACATCTATCTATAACGTAGCAAGCGCCCAAATTACATCATATACAAATACGGCAACCACACTGCCTACTACTGCGACACTTTGTAGCACTATAATACCACAAAGCGAACTGCTTACAATTCCATCAGGCGTTCTATCAACAACATTACTAATAATACTTACAATGGCAATTGTATCTGGTGCGATCTACGCTATCGGATATTCATTAAAAATAAACAAGTTTGTGAACTTTAGCAAGATTGAATTTGGTGAAATAGCTGTTACTATACTTTTAGTTCTAATATTATTCGGTTCGTTTGCCGCATTAACGCCAAATGGACTAGTAAATATAAATCCACTAAATACGCGCACAACGTTCATAAATGATTGCACTCTACTTGAGAGCTCATCATTTAATGTTTATAATGATGTGTTTACATACTTTTTGATACAGAATATAGAGCTGCAGCTTGTAAGCAGCTTTACTGTAGAATTAGAGCCAGGATTTTTTGGTTTTAACTTCTCACCGTTTGTGGGTTATGGGCTTGAGAGCAGTCTACTAAATACGATGCTCGAATTTGTAACCATGCTTGCAACACTAATGATAGCGCTGATAATAGTATTGGGCGTAATATATGCAATATTTCCAATATTTTTGTATCTTGGCATTATTCTCAGAGCTGTTCCATGGACGCGTGCCGCTGGAGGTTCTCTGATTGCGCTATTTATAGGATTTTATATGATGTTTCCAGTACTTTTAGGTGCTATGATGGGCGCATATACGCCAATAAATCCTTCAATGTCATATTTTGATAAGGTCGTTTCAAGTATGGATACGCTTGCATCATCTGGCATATTGCGCGGTGTTACAATACCACTAGCCGCTGTAATAACTATATATAAAAATATGGCTGGCGTTCTAGGATTTAATCTTATATACACAATAATACAGGGAACTGTAGAACCTGTTATATATACAATATTTGCATTGATACTCTCGCTTATAATATCGCTTGATTTTACTGAGTTGATGGGAGATTTCCTTGGCGCTCCAAGCCTCTCATCAAAGAATACGCTCTCAAAGGTGCTATGATGGAAATTAGATATAAAAAATATGTTCCATTATTCATTTTTATAGCGCTGCTTATGCCTATATTTGGCATTGCATCTAGTACTAATAATACAAAGGGCGCAATATTATTCGCATCAGCGCTCTCAGAGCTATTTAATAATACATTTACTGGATCATACACATTCGCACTAATCGCTGCTATGGTAGTATTTTTAATAGCTGCATTTGTTTACATGCTAAGCAATGTTATAGGCAGCCACAATGGGCTTAATTGGGCAAAAACTCAAGTATACCAAGCATTAATTGGTATTATAATTCTTCTGATATTTGTCTGGCTAACTCCTCTATTATTATCAAATCCATCTGGCGCTCTGAAATCTGCAGGCATACTCCCAAGCACCTGTCAATCAAGTAATGTTAATACATTATTTAATACATCAGCATGCGATCTCTCAACATTTACTACCTCCGCAACAACGCTAATGCAGACTATATATTATCTAACATACGTCGAGGGACTTATCCCTGGGGTTGGCATTCAGCCTAATATCCCCCCAGATGTTTTTAATGTCGGATTTAAGAGCGATGTTAGTTCAATTGCTCCAAAATCTATAGATGACATGACCGCAGTTATACTTGAAGCGTTGATATTAGGATTGCTTTTAAACCAGGTGCAGATGCTTATAATATCTGCTGCCCCACTATTGCTATCATTATTTATATCAATAGGTGTTATAGCGTGGATATTTGGAATAAGTAAAAGCTTTGGCGGAACGATGATAGCATTAGGCGTGGGTCTTGGGATAATATATCCGCTGTTAATTACAATTACATATGGGTTTATATCAACAGGGCTGCTTGCAACACTAAATAATCCTACAAATCTTCAAGGCATGCTAAATGCATTTGGTAATATGGTGTTAAATGTTTCAATAGCAATATTTAATCTTATTACGATATGGAGCACAAATAATTTTGCGGCAAATACTGGAGCAAATCTCCAAGCAATAACGATTTCCGCATCTCAGATATATCAATCGGCAATGGGTGAGATATATCTTTTACTTGAGGCTCTGGGATTTGTCTTTGCAGGTCTTACATTTATACCATTTTTAAACTTTACAATATTAGACTCATTTGTTATGGATTTCTCAAAAGCAATAGGTGAGCGCGTAAGCTTCATGGATCTTATAAGCGGGTTGGTGTGAGTGATGAAAAATAATTATAAACAAAAAATAGTTCTGATGTTAGGATTAATCGTAATGCTACTCTCGACTATTTTTATGCACGTGGCATTCGCATCAACCACCTCAACAAGCGGATGTGGATTATTGCAGCAAGGCATACAGCAGACTGTAGAAACTAATACTCCATGGTACTGTCCGATAAATCAGCAGATATATAACGATTGGGTTGGGCAATTACCATTAGCATTAATAGCGGTTTTAATATCATTTTTTATAGCGGGAATAATATTTATGGTAGGCGCTGCAACAAAGAATGATCGCATAAGAAATTTTGGCGTAGGCGAATTATATGAAGCAATAGCAAGTGCAATAATAGTTGGCATATTTTTGTATGTGGCTGCAGTATTATTTGGTTTATTGCCGTCGATATTTGTAGGGCCTATAAATCCATTTGCTACGTCATTTCATTTTATGCTAAGTACAATACAGCAAGCGGAAATATTATTCGCATCATTATATCATGTGGTTATGCTTGATGCATACTATGCATCAATAAAAATATCTGTTGCATTCCCACCAGCAGGTACTGAAGTAGGTAACATATTAAATCTTGTCGCCCTGCCGCTTGATATCTTTTTCATAGAGCCTGCGGAGGTACTTGGTGTATTTTTGGCGGAGGGTATAATAGCAATATATGCAGAATACTATCTTCTGTTATTCTTTGCTGTGGCTGCAATACCAGTTTTTCTTGTTCCTGGCGTTATATTACGCGCGATATTCCCAACGCGTGCACTCGGTAGTATGATGATAGCAATAGCGATGGCATTCTACTTTGTAATGCCTGCACTCTTTGCGATCGCATTCTATTTCACCGCTCCAACTATGTATAAGGATATGGCAAGCGCAACAACACAAATAAGTGGATTCAGCAATGGGTCTGCAAGTATACTAAATTCTATATCTCCAAATAGCCCACTCGCATTGCAGCTTAGTAATGTGGAGACCGCAATGAATGGATTATGGTTAATGATGCTATTTTATCCATTTTTGATAATAGGCATATCATACGCATTCTCTGTACAAGTCGCCAATTTTATGTCTGGCGCTGGTCAAACAAGTGGAAGATTGCGTGCATTTATATAAGCTATGTAAGCGGTATAGCCAAATTTTATATCTGCAATCAATCTGGCGCAGTTAAATACGCTTTTAAATATTTCTTCTGATATATAATGGACTTTAATGGACCAGAAAATCTTCTTATTCGGTATTCTAGTTATAGCTGCATTTGCGCTAATAATAGCTGGTGCATTAATTCCATCGCAGATACTACCATATCCTATAAAGATAATAATTTACATACTAGCGATATTTTTAGATGTTTTAGCGTTCGCAACAAGATATTATACATATATAATGATGCCTCTATTCAAGCAGCGCAAAAGAAATATAACACTCGATGTGCAAGAGCCATATTGGATTGCTGGTAGTAATGATGCAATAGTAAGAAAGATAGGTGAGGAGTTTATTGCAACTACGTTCATATTAATACCACTGTATCGCTCTGCAACGGAGATGTCTGTAGACGAAAAATTGAGTTTTGGTGCGCAGATAGGGCGTTTAATAAGTATAAATACCGAGCCTGTGAGATATTCGACACAGTTGCATGTGATGGATAAAGAGGCATATCTATCAAGTATACGCGATAGTCTTAATATGTCAGAGAATGAGATAATAGAATTGACGCAAAAAAATGCACCGCAGCATGAGCTTGATAATGCAAAAGGCAGAGCTACCATGTGGCGCAATATGATGGAGAGGATGTCTATTGAGCAGTCTTTTGAGTTAATGTTATATGCATCTGTATCCGCATCAGGAACAAAAGAATACGAAGCAACAAGCATCGTGCAGCAGCGTGCAAGAGATTTAATGTCTGGAATAAGCAGCACGCTTGGTATAACAACCTCTATAATAACGGGCAATGAGATGTTAAAGGTAATAGAGCCGGATCATTTAATACCGTATTCAAATGTAAGAAAGCAGATAAATGCAAATATATCGGGCGAGCAGAATGGATGAGATGAGTATAGTATATATGGCGGTAACATCTGTAGTGCTTTTAATAGCTCTTGCAATGGCGCCATATGCTGCTCCAGGTCTTCTGTTCTACATTATATTATTTTTTATCGTGATAGCACTTGTCATAATAGCAATATTAAATTGGGCAGACTTTCTAATATTCCCATTTGTTATGGGCAGGCTTGGCATAATCTTCGAGCCGGTAAAGGGCTATACTATATCAAAGAATCAGGAGGCTGTAATTAAGCGCGTGGGGGAGTTATACTACGCAACCGGATATATAACAGCAAATTTATATCCTTATGAATTTAAGCAGGAATTTAGCGATCAGGAGGTACAACAAAAGATAGTGAACGCGCCCGATGTATGGGAGCGCGCGGTTTCAAGTATTGATTTCCCATTTAAATTTCATGTACTTTCTACTGGAAGAGATGTACAGAAGGCAAGAGATGAGCTTGAGGGAAAACGTTCATATCAGGAATTCCAATTATCAAGAATGATGCAAAATTCCAAAGGAAATGAAATGGGAATTGTTGATGTTCAAAGAAAGATAAATATCCTCCAGGCAAAGATGGATAGGCTATCGCATGGAGAGAAGCCTATCTCAACAATTATGTACATAGAGACGGCATCTGTCGGTGTTACTGAGAAATCCGCTATGGACAATTTATCTGCGCAAATAGAGCGTTTGCAGGTTGCGATGAGTTCTATGGATATACAATTAATACGCGTGGTTGGTAGGGAATTATATACATTGTTTAATTTTACATTCTCATTACCAACAAGTTATATACAAGCAGCCAGTTATTTTGATTTGCAAGGATGATAATATGACACTAATGAAATTTCAAAATATAATGAGTAATGAAATAGCAAAGAGGGTATTTGTTACGCGTCCACCAGAACCGCCAGCAAATATACTAATCGGCGATCCACTAAAATCTGTATATATAGGAACTACAAAGATGTTTAAGGTTCCATTCACCTGGACATATGCTAATTTGACAAATCCCCATATAGCTATTGTTGGTATAACGGGATCCGGAAAGAGCTATTTTGTAAAAACCTTTTTGGTTCGCGCAAATTATGTATGGGGAACAAGCGCGGTAATAGTTGACTGGGCTGGCGAATATAAAGCATGGGTTAAGCAGAGCGGTGGTACTATTGTCTCTCTTGGAAAGGGCGCATATATAAATATAATGGATCTATCTGGTATGAAGCCATTGGATCGTGTCAAGCAGATAATGAATTCATTTGAACTTTTAACAGATATATCCGATTTTCCAGAGCAGAAGAGGCTTACAGAAGAGGCAATAGAGCAGGCATATACAAATATGGGATTTAATGTATCTGAAAAGCCGTTTGCAGGAAAAGAGGCGCCAACATTAAAGGATGTTATAACACTCTTTCAAGAGAAATTGCAGGATGGTACATATGAATATCCTGCAGAGCTTGAAAATGCAATATACAGACTTAGGCAGTTTGCGCGTGAAGGTGAGGACTATTTTGCCAGAAAAAGCACAATAGATCTAGGGCAGCTTGCATCATCAGGTCTTGTGGATATAGATTTATCTGGTCTTCCTGATGAGCGTTTTAGAGCGTTAGCTGCACTTTTCATACTTCAAACACTAAAAGAGAAGATGCGTTTTGAGGGATGGAGCGAATCCAAAGGTCTCAAAACTATCGTTGTGCTTGATGAGGCATGGAAGGTAGCTAGCGATAATAGAAGCGATGCTATAACAATAGTTAGAGAAGGAAGAAAATATCAATTTGGATTAATTGTTGCATCCCAAAACCCTACTGATATAAACGAGGCAATCTTTTCAAGTGTTGATGCGAGCGTTATAGCATTTATATGTCTATGATTTTTTTCCATCATTGAGAAAAGACTCGCTATATTCTTCTCAG
>JAJZDT010000014.1 GCA_021851535.1 Microcaldota archaeon
TATCATAAAAATGCACTATACCACCATATAGATATCCAAAGAATAATATTAATAAGTAGTAGTCTGAAATGAATACGTGGCTATGATAACTATATATACAGATGGCGCATCACGCGGCAATCCAGGCATTAGTCTTTCTGGATATATAATATTTAGAAACAGCACGCTTATAAAAAAGGGCATAATAGAGAATGGGATAGCAACGAATAATTTTGCTGAACATAATGCGATATACAACTCACTAAAATGGTGTAGTGAGAATGTAGAAAATTTAAAAAAATACGATATAGTTTTATATTCAGATAGTCAGCTTGCAATAAACCAACTAAATGGCGCTTACAAGATAAAGAATATAAAATTAAAGGCGTTATGTAGTAAGACAATGGCGCTAATAGATAAATTTAAATCCTTAAAGTTTATCAATGTGCGAAGATCTGACAGTAACATATCGGAGGTTGACAGTATGCTTAATGAACATCTTGATATGATTGAATCAAAAAAAGATTGATTAGATTAAATACGCAAAATTTAAATATTATTGATAATATCTAATATGGTATTAATGTGATCTAGATGGCGGGCGCTTTAGATGATTCTAACAATAAAGGCAAGCATGAGGTAGACCCAAAAGCCAAAGAGCACTGGATGAGAGGAAATAGCCTTTTTGATGAGAGCAAATTTGATGAAGCCATAGCTGAGTATACCGAAGCAATAAATGTAGATAAAGAGTATTCTAGCGCATATTTTAATAGAGCATTAAATTATGTTATACAAAAAGATTTTGACTCTGCAAGGCGCGATCTGCAGGTAGTTATGGAATTAGAGCCTAAAAGCCCTGATGCACCACTACTTATGGGTGATATATCTGAGCAGAGTAATGATCTACTTAGCGCAAGGTTCTGGTATGAACGAGCAGTAACAAATGATCCTAATTATACGGAAGGAAAAAACAGATTAGAGCATATAGATTCGCTGCTTCACATAGATGCAAAAGAGGTTGCAACCGAAACAAAGACGCAGATGGATCTTAATGCACAAAAAATAGCAGCGCCTTCAATGTCAATGCCGCAAAAGAGCACAAAAGCGCAACAGAATAAAGATGAGACTGTAATACAGGATGGACAGATAAAGAAGATGTCCTTTTACAAATCAACGATAAAATTTGATATGGTAATTGGTCTTAACAAGGTTAAAAAATACATGAATGATAACATAGTGCTTGCATTAAAAAAGCCAGAACTATTCAAAAAATATGGTAAGAAGCTTGGAACTGGAACACTTTTGTATGGTCCTCCAGGCGTTGGAAAGACTTATATAATAAATGCCGTAGCAGGAGAAGCAGGAGCAAATGTTATTATTGCAAGAATAAATCAGATAGTTGATATGTATACGGGAAATACTGAGAAGAATTTACATGCGATATTTGAGCAGGCGCGTGATAATGCACCATGTATTATAATATTTGACGAAGTTGATGCATTAGGTGTAAAAAGAAGTGGAGGAGGCGAAGGTGGGGAGAGCTCTGCAATGCGCCTTGCAGTAAACCAATTCCTTGTTGAGATGAATGGTATAGAATCTAATCCAGAAGGCATATTTGTGATGGGAACGACAAACCAGCCATGGGATATTGATGCTGCCCTGAAAAGAAGCGGAAGATTTAGTGATGCAATATATCTAAGCCCTCCACATTATAAAGATAGAAAGATGTTATTTGAGTTATATACTAGAAATAAGCCAAGGCACCGTCTTAGCTATGGTAGATTATCAAGAGCAACAGCTGGATATTCGCCTGCGGATATCGAAAAGATCTGTGATAAAGCAGCAATGCGCCCTCTTTTACATGAGCATACAAGAAATAAGGAAAGAAAGTTGAATATGCGAGATATGATGTCCATACTAAAGGATAAAGATGTAAGCGGAAGCTCACTTGATGAATGGTATGCGATGGTAAAAAAAGATGTAATAAGCAAAACGGAAACGCAAATTGTTGATGGTAAGAAGCAAGAGATAGTAAAGGAGGGTAAACTTGATCCACAAGAAAAAATATTATATAAAACAATGATTAATGATATAAAAAAGAATACTAATAGCACACGAATATTAATAAAAAGATTTATACGTTGGTGGGCGCGCCACATATTCTAATAAATCTATTAGTGGCTGAAATTATTTTATTTCCGTTTATAGTTCTTAAGTATTCTTATTTTTATTCTTGTAATTACTCCCCTTCATGCTTTACCATCTTAACTACACCTGGTTTTGGTGAAAATATGTCCCCGCTTCTCTCTAGATCCGAGATATATTTGTTTACAGCATTTGCATCTATTCCTATCTTTTCTGCCTCTTCGACTATTCTTTGCGTCTTTGCCATTCCTTCCTCAGAATCAAGCTTTCTTATTATGCCTATTATATTATTGTATTTATCAGCGCGTTCTCTTGGGACCCCAGTTAAGATTGTATCTATATCACGCCTTCCACTACTGTCAACAGCTAATGTTTTTAACATATGTTCAGATAAGGCTATTGCCCTCTCAGCATCATTTAATTCAACAAGATCGGCAAGGCGCGTTTTGGCGCTTGCCTCTGACATTCTTACAAGACCCTCTATCTGTCTTGGGGTAATCGGAACCGCGCCACTCTTCATACCGGCCTTTCTTAATTCTACATAATAACTCTGTATGCGCTTTGATGCTTCCTCGCCTAGCCTTGGTGAGACATTCTTCCTTGCATATGCAATATATTTTCGTAATAATTCTGTATCTATAGGAGGTAGGGTCACCTGCTGATTTGAATCTTTATTTGCAATTTTTGCTCCAGCTGCTTCATGCTGCCTTAATATATGCTCTGCTATCTCCTTATCAAGCTCCTCATCCATTCTATCCTTTATTGGAAATATAAGATCAAAACGCGATAGCAACGTAGGCGGTATATCAAATTGTTCTACCGGATACATATTTTGGTCAAATCTCCCATATTTTGGGTTTGCTGCAGCCAAAACAGCTGCACGTGCATTGAATGTTGCAATTATTCCGGCCTTTGCAACGCTTATTGTTTGGGACTCAAGCGCCTCGTGAAGTGCAGCCCTATCCTCCTCGCCTATTTTATCAAACTCATCGATTGCAACTATTCCACCACTTCCTAAAACAAGAGCTCCAGCCTTTAATGTCCAGCCCCCATCAGCAAAATCATCGCGCTCTGCGACGGCGGTCATACCCCCGCCCGTTACCGACTTTCCGCTAACATATATCCCTTTTGGAACAAGGCGAGAAACCGATTGCAGAACTCTTGTCTTTGCACTTCCTGGATCTCCTATTAACATTATATGCATATCACTTCTTATTATGCCTCCATCAACAAGACGCTTTCCCATAGTCCCCCCAAAGAGCTGTAGTGTTACGGCGCGTTTTATCTCCTCATGTCCATATATTGAAGGGGCTATTGACGAAGCTATCTTCTCAAATATCTCAGGATCTTTTGCAAGTTCACGTATCTGACGCTCCTCCTCATCAGATATATTAATATCAGCAAATTCTTTTTGTTTTGGTATTATAGATAAGA
>JAJZDT010000035.1 GCA_021851535.1 Microcaldota archaeon
CGGGCCCGGGGGGATTTGAACCCCCGACTTACAGGTTAAAAGCCTGCCACTCTAGCCAGCCTGAGTTACGAGCCCTCTCATTAATAACTATATATTTAACCAACATGCTTATTATTATTTTCTATAATATTGGGCTTATTTTCATATATTAATTAATAAACTAATTAAAGTTATCATTAGAAACATAATCTATGAAAGTAAACATATCTAATTCAATAGATATTGAATTACAGCAAATTATGACAGGGCGTTCATGCATAATAGGTCAAAGTGGATCGGGCAAATCATTTTTAATGGGAGTCATTGCAGAGGAATTGTGCAAGGCAAAAATGCCATTTGTAATCATTGATACTGAAGGGGAATATTTTAATATAAAGAGCATTTTTAATGCAATATGGGTATCAGAGAATGAAAGCGCCGATTTAAAATTAGACTCTGATTATGGTAGGATTATAAAAAATTCCATAGAATCACATACGCCCATAATATTGGATGTATCAGAATCTTATGATAGAGTTGGAATCGTTTATTCATTTCTTGAAAAGTTGTATAAAATAGAGGATGAGATTAAAGAGCCTTTTCTTGTTATGATAGAGGAAGCTGATAAATTTATACCACAGGTAGTTAAAAAAGAGCTAAATCCAATAGAGGAAATAAGCGTGCGTGGTAGAAAGAGAGGCATTGGCCTTATAATTGCAACTCAAAGACCAGCAAATATAAGTAAAAATGTACTTTCTCAATGTGGTTATGGATTTATAGGCAAATTAACGCTCGAAAATGACCTTTCCGCAATAAGCATACTATTTGATGATAAAAATATTATGAAAGATATACCAAAGCTAGGATCTGGAGAATTTATGATGTTTGGAAGCGGGAGCAATATAATATTCAAAGTTAAACGTAGACTTTTAAATGCTATGGGCACTACGCCACTAGTTAAGGAACTAAATAATGAAGTTGATATGAAAAGCATAATAGATAATATACGCAGCGGGAGTAAAAACGAGCCCAATAATAAAATAACAAAAAATGATAATGTTTTCAATGTAATAACATCTGAATTTACAGAGGAAGATGCAATGGAGTATGCACGATCACACTCCAGCATATTTGGCATTAATTTACGCAGAACGGATATTGAAAGCCCAATTTCAGTATATATGCCATTGTTAGAACTAAGAATACTTACACCTAAAGGCAGGAAATCTGATTTTGAGATACATTATATAATGGTAAACAACTCTATGAAATTTCTTAATAGCAAAAAGATGGCGCTTGAAGGAATACCTAATACAGATATAGAGTTAAAGAAGAATGAAACGCACATATTAGAGGTTATTGCAAAATCTAAGAGCATAGATATTGAAAATATATGCAGAGTTACCGGAATAAGCAGATTAATCGTTGCAAAATTATTGGCAAGACTTGTGTCAAACAATTTAGTTGTAGAAATTGATGGACAATTTAATGTACCCACAAATAAAATAGAAACAGATAAAATACAATTAAGCACAGCAACCGCCACATTTAAAAAAAGCCAAATATTAGGAAGTATAGATACATCCAAAATATTAAAAAGGATGCAATTACTATTCCCTGATTCAAAAGTAAATTCTATGGGGATAAAATATCTAAAATTTTACTTAGTTAAAATAAGATATGGCAGTACGATAAGAATTATGCTTTTGGATAGCTGCAAAATGAAGGATTTTAGCAAGATGGTTGATGTATCAGAATTAATATAGTTGGTTGGGGATATGCAGAAAAACAATATTAAAAAAACATGCGCTTTTTGTAGAATTGTAAATAAGGAGGAAGATGCACATATAGTTTATGAGGATAATATTAGCATTGCATTTCTTGATATACGTCCAATATTTTACGGACATACGCTTATTATACCAAAAAAACATATCGAAACAATATACGATTTAAGTGATGATATTTCAAAAAAGTTTATATCAAATATTAAATATATAGGAAAGGCAGTAGAGAGTGCTACAAAATCTGAGGGTACGCTTATTATTGTCAATAATGTTGTGAGTCAGAGCGTGCCTCATCTTCACATACATATAATTCCAAGAAAATTCGGAGATGGGCTTAGGGGATTTATGTGGCCAAGAAAATTGTATGAAAGTGAGGAGCATATTTCAATTGTACTAGAAAATATAAAAAAAGAATTGGAAAAGGGCAACCTTTATTCATGAGTATATTCTTCGCCTGGACTTAGTATTACCACATTTGTTATGCCCTTACACATTTCCAAAAATTTTGATGGATCCTGCTTTATTTGTTCAAATGTATTATAATGCATTGGTATTGTAACCTTTGGAGCTATCATTTTTACCGCTTCCACAGCCTCATTCGGGCCCATTGTAAAAAACCCACCTATAGGCAAAAGCGCTATATCTGGTTTATACAATTTATTCACAAGCTCCATGTCCTTAAATAATGCAGTATCACCTGCATGATATATCGTAACATTATCAGCACGCAAAACTATTCCAGATTCATTACCACTATGTATTGCATTTGTAAGCGCTACCTCAATATTGCCAAGATTGCGCATACTTCCCTTATTCATACCAATAATATTCTGCACCCCAGACTGCTGCGCAATTGCTGCGGTATCATACATTGCTACAAACTTACTACCATTCTGCTTTGCTATATTAAAGGAATCGCCTACATGATCCTGATGGTTATGTGTAACCATCACATAATCTATATTTGTAAGATCCTCTGGTTTCATAGATGCGGTAGGATTCCCATTAAGAAATGGATCTATAACAACTTTAACATTCTTGAATTCTATAAGCCATGCTGCATGGCCAAGCCATTTTAATTTCACCATGTTTATCCATTTTATTTAAAATTAAATTTATTTATAATCTCTTAAAAAATATTGTGCATATAGTAAAAATTAATTTCTTTTAGTATAGCATTTTAAATCTTAGCAGCGTTCTGTTATTGATAATATGTCAAAGAAGCAACTTAACGACGACTTTGACTGGGAACTTCACCCAGAACTTGAATCTTTCGTAAATAGAATAATAAATACATTTCTTTTAAAGAATAAATTTGCTGCAACGTTTTCCAAAAAATTATATAATAATACATCAACCAAATTTATTGATTGGATAGATCATATTGTGATACCAAAAAAGTACATAAAAGATGATGCCTTAATTAAGATGGGACTTTCTGTAAAAAATATTAAGGATATCCCAGATAATACAGTAGTATTTGAGCATAAAAGATCATATCTCTTCCCTATTCTTTTGACAACAGATAATCGTTTTGAGATAGCACTTAAACCTGAAAGCATCGATGATTTTGCACAATACATTGCTGATGGAATAAAAATATGCGGACAGCCACTATCTGAATATAGATATGCAATAATAAATGATGGCGCATTTAAATTATCCGCAGTTGAGCGTAGAGGATATGACGGTTTTGTAATTAAAAAATCTAAAGATATAGAAGAGTATCAGAATGCGTTATCTATACTCTATTCAAGAAAAAGGCATTTTGAGAATGATAGAGA
>JAJZDT010000006.1 GCA_021851535.1 Microcaldota archaeon
TATACTATTACCGTAAAATATGCCTTTGATGGGTATATAGCTAATTTGCAGATATTTAATAGTACATTAAGTGCCAAACAGATTGCTGCTGCTTATAGTTTTGGAATAGGTAGCATCCCGATATCTACAAAAAGAATAGATGGATGGTGGCCGCTGGATGGAAATTCGAATGATTATACAAATAATTACAATGTTGGCGTGCCAACAAACATTATTTACCAGAATACATCTTTTATTCCTATAGCACTTACAAATTCATATCTTGTAAGCAGAGGAGCTACATCAATGGAATTGCATAACGGAAATTATATATCAATAGATAATATAAGTATTGTGGTGTGGAAATGAGTTTATTTAATAAAAAATCCAAAAAAGGTTTTCTGCTTACGCTTTTAACCTTAGTCATATTTATACTAATGTTAGGTGAACTCGTAACATACGTTTTGGTAAGCTCCAATTATTATTCACTCGCGGGGGATACCTCAGTGGCTCTTAACTCCGGAAGCGCTACACTAAATCTTAATACAAGCATGGGGCAATTTCTTTCTGAATCTTTAAGTCACGCAATAATTGCAATAAATAATTATGAAGTAAATTCATCTCTCTATAATGGCACATTCATAAATAATACACCTTTAACAATAAAAATATTGATGGAAAATGGAACATTTGAAGGAAATGTAATAGGATATATGAGTAGTTATACGATTAATAGTTACATAAACAGCGTTAAAAAAAGCTCATCATCCGAACAGATATTTATTAACATAACAAATGCAAGCCTTTCGATATATCAAACTAATCCATTTTATGTAAATGCAGCTTATACAGCATTTGCTAACATTACTTCAGCGTCTGGAAGCACAACATACCCGATACATGTATTGGCACAGGCGCCATTATCATATGCCAATGACTTGTTTGCATCAGAACATGGTAAACATATCGATATTATTCCAACAAATATAACACGTGCAGTGCCAATAACTGAATCTAACGTCATAAATAATGGGAGCACTTCACCATTCATGTTTGAATATGGAAAAATATATTATTATCCTGGAAAACTTGCTCCAACAAATGGGTGCAGTGCATTCTCTAGGTCCTTTGAAAATAATAATTATATTCTTGTAGTATATAATGCAATCTCAATAAATAGCACCGCTTGTGGATTTGGGGGTTTAGTAACTAACATGTTAAATAACACACCCCCATACAAGCCATATTTGCAACTTAACGTAAGTGTCAACAACTTAACTATTATACCAATAAGAAATGGAACGTACGCATTATTAGACGGGCCTGCAACATCACTTTTGGATATATCACCTATATTGAGCGCACTCAATACAAGCTATTTGTATCCTTCAATATATAGGCCGTCATATATTAATAGAGCTGATGGATCGCAAATTAATTCTCCTGGCGGCTCATTTTATTTTTATACGCCAAATATCAAAGTCGCAACAATAACCGCGCCATCCACACTTCCTTCAAATATAATAAACCAGAATGGAACGTATAATATGAATACTACATTATCACGATTAGGGTTCAATTATACAATTAGCATGTGGTTTGATCTTAAAAGCATATCTAGCAAGGCGTCATCAGGAGCAGTTTATGGCGATAATTTTAGAAGCCCAATTTTTGATATATATAATAAAACGGGTTTTGATTTTGGGAGCGCATGGGCTGGTGGAAATTTAACTTCAATTGGTGGTGGAAAAAACTTTATGTGGAGTGAAAATTACTCTGCAAATGCAACATACCAACAACAAAATTGCGTTACAGAAAATGGAACAATTCAGAGCAACACATGGTATAATGCAGTAGTAAAGGTATTTGATTATAGTAAAATAAATATTTATCTTAATGGAAGATTAATGAATACATGCAACATCGTAACAAATACAATATTTGTTGCACTAAATAGCACAAATCTTGCATTTGCATATGGAATGAATCCTGGAAGCACAAATGCTATAGCAAACAGCAGCATATCAAATATACAAGTATATAACACAACACTGAATAATACGCTTATTAATGAGATATATCAAAATGGTATTGCGGGGTTGCCAGTTAGTCAAAATTCTCTTATTTATTGGGCGCAGCTCAATGGAAATATAAATTATTACAATGGAACTAGAGCAACTAGAACGCTTCAACCAAAAAGCATATCAAATAATGTCAGATTTAATAATATAACAAATTATTCTGTAGATTCCACTGAATTTGGCATAAATAATATGATGAATGCGAGCAGCGCCTATGGATTTGGATGTAATAATGCAAGTAACTGTACATATAGTTCGCTTTATTTAAATAATGGAAAATTATCAAGCGGAAAAATTGCATATTTAAATGCAAGCGCAAATGATTATATGACTGCGTATATAGGCAATTGGATTGATTCTAATACCAATTTAACTATAACTGCATGGTTTGATGGTACAAGTCTAGGCGGACCGATATTTGGATTATATAGCCCATCTAGCGGTGTTAATGAAGCATTACTTAGCATGGACAGCAATTCTGCCATAAGTGCATATCTGCCCGGATCTGGAACAACTACGTTATATGCCAAGTTTAATACATTATATTTTGCCGCCCTTACTTATAATTCAATATCAGGATTTAATACATTTTATCTTAATGGAAAATTAATTGAAAGTGGAACAATTACGTATACACCAATTGGGATGAATGAGTATTTCACGAATAAAATAACTGGGACAAAACCAGCGTTTACTCCAGATTATTTCAATGGTTATATTTATAGCTTATCAATATATTCAAAAAATCTGACTGGAACGCAACTATCAAATCTTTATAATGAGGGACCTTATGGAAACCCACTTTATGGAGTTCAAGATTGGTGGAAGACTAATGGCAATCTTTATGATTATGGACCACAAAACAACAACGGATTTTATAATGGAAATTTCATAAATAGCACTAGAGCATTTTCAACAGAGACTGATGCATTTGGCATATATAAAGGGATTATGCCTACATACTTTTCATTTACCCCAGATGTAAATAATGGTAATATAGCATATGTAAATATACCGACATTAATGCCAAAATCGTATAGTTCATTTTCTTATTTTGGATGGGTTTATGCTACAGCAAACGAAATTGACGGACGTGTATTTACCACATCTGCAGGGGATAGTGGGACTATAGAATTAGCAATTAGTAATTATACACATCCAAGATTAATGGTTAATGGTTATGGGTTCTCAGGATGGACCGGAGTTGGAGCTCCATTTAAAATGAACACCTGGAACTTTATAGGTGTGGTATATAACACATCAGGAGCGCACATATTCCTCAACGGAATTGATGATTATAATAGCAACCCTAGCGAGTCTGGAGCTACATTGGGCAATATGCAAATAGGAGCAACATCCTCTCTAGTTAGCGCAAACAATCAATTTTTAGGTGACGTATCAGATTTCCAATTTTATAATACTGGACTTAATAAGAGCGAGGTTAAAAGTTTATATTTAAATAACACAGTCAGGTATGTATTACCTTAT
>JAJZDT010000011.1 GCA_021851535.1 Microcaldota archaeon
GAGATATAATAACTATTCACAAACTGGCCATTATCAGAATAGGTCACAAGATAGGCAACAAGCACCTCAAACAGAAGCAACGATGCCTATCGAGGATAAGCAGATTCTTAGCCCATCTCGAATATCAAGCAATTTAGAGCGAAAATCAAGAGATCGCGCTACACAGAATTCACCAAGGTTTAATTCCTCTGCTGATTTAGGTATACGATCTATAGATGAGGATAAAAAACCTTCAGGCATCGATCAAATACCGATGATAGAAGAGAAAGCTTCGCCAAAAGAGCAATATATGCAATCTCTAGAAGAGTTGAATCATACGCTACGTGGAAGGCTTTATAACTCAGAGGGCGGTGTTTTAAAGGAAGTTCCTATACGCGAGCTTATACAATCCATACAAGATACACCTGAAGTCTGCGCAATCGTATTTGATGGAATTATAACGCAAAGGCTTGTTGAGATTTCATACAAGAGCGGAATTAAGGAGATATATGCAATAAGATCCAGTCAGATATCGCGTACATTCCCTAACCTATCCACATTTACAAAGGAGAGTTAATTTGATAAAAAGTAGATACTGTAAGTATATCTCTATACTTTAAGGTGTCTAAAAACTATCAAATGGCATAAAGGTTTTTGCAACAAGGTAACTTTATAGAATCGCGGTTGTTAAAAAATGTATTGGAAACAGAGCAGATAGTGTTATGGTGCATTTATAAAGATTATCAGGGTATTAGGCTCATCTGTGTATATAAATGGATAATAAAATTCCTTCTAAAGAAGATATAAACAACTCTTTTAAATATCTTTTAATTTCAAGAATATTTCGCAGCATAGCTCTTAACTTCGCAACGCTCGCCGTACCTATTTATTTAATATTTATATTCAATCAAAACCTGTTTTCTATAGGAATAATCTACTTAATTATTCTTGGCTTTAATGCTTTTTTTTCGTTATTTACTGGGGTTATAAGTGACAAAATAGGTTATAAAAACGGATTGCTTTTTTCAGAGCTTTTCCCGTTCATTGGGATGTTCGGATTTGTACTTTCAACGTTCATATCAATAAATATAATTCTTTTTATTTTCTTTGCAATGCTTATTGGCGTATCTGGAGTTGGTGGAATACGAGGTGCATTTTCAGCGCCACAGACGGCTTTAATAGCAAACAATTGGAAAAAAAATACTGATAGAATCAAACGTTTAGGTATAATAGTCTCTATAGGTTCTGTTGCAGCAATAATCGGCAGTTTCATCATAGTTCTGCAAGGATTGTTATCTTCTTTCTTTTTTTCAAACGGAGCACTATCCCAGGCTCAGGCAACACTATTTTCATTCAGATATTTTTTTATACTAACTGATTTGATGATTTTAATTTCATTTTTTAGCATTGTCTTTATAAAAGAGGCAAAACATAATAAAACTAAAAATAAATTCCTTAAAAAACAGTCCTCTCCACATATACTTAAGGTTATGGCATCTCAGATTTTTTCAGGTCTGGGCATAGGCCTTACATTTCCTATACTTCCTGTTCTTATAGTTGAAACGTACGCATTGAATGCGGCGCAAAGCTCTCAGGTAATAGGATATATTTTTGGACTTGGTTACGTATCTACCGCACTTGCATCTTTGTATATCTCGCGTAAAATACTAAAATTAAAAATAAATACTGTGTTCTATGCATCCATAACTAGAGTTCTTCAAGGGATCGTTGTGCTACTGATAGGCATTACTCTGGTATTTACTGGAAATCATACATTCAATCTCATTGGTATATTGTTGATTTTAATATTTCTTATATTCTATAACGCGCTTTTAGGATTAGGCGGTCCTATACGACAAACATCTAATGTTTCAGGTGTATCTAGAGGGGATTATGGTGCAGCCGCAGGCATGATGTATTTTTCAGCTCAACTTCCGCAAGCTAGTGTCGGACTTTCAGGCGCCCTCTCAAGTGTAATTGCCTCTTTTATTTCACTGCCCTTATTTTTCGGAGGTTTTCTCATTTCGATCAGTGGAGCAGTATACTGGAAGCTTTTAAAGGATCCGAAAAATAATAAAACAACAAACCTCAAAAAATTTAGATAAGCAATAATAAAACAAAACGTTTATTACTGATGTTCATCAAAGATATGAGCTACTATAACTTTTTAACGACAATTCACATTAAAATTATATGTTTATCTAAAGTATGGTTCTATAAACTGAGGAGAACATCAAGGCTATTATTATTAGGAAGATTATATTGAACAGTGATATGCCTGTAAAGATCACTGTGAGAATCAGAATTGCCCCCATACTTATTACGTATATAGGTATGTTCCATGCAAGTACTTTGCTCCCGTCAAGTGGTGGTATGGGTAACATGTTAAAGAATGCCAAAAAGACGTTGATATATATGAGAAAGTCAAGTGCCTGATATATATAAGAATGTACATTAAGATTTAACGTGGATAAAAGGACAAATGCAATGCCAAAAATTACAATGTTTACCGCAGGCCCTGCGAAAGAAACTATCCCATTCTCTTTTTTGCTAAAATTATTTGCGTATATCATTGTGGCTCCTGGTATTCCGAGTAAAAATCCCATAAGCCCGCTGAAAATTGTTATTATAAGACCATATTGGGATGTCCTAAATCCCGCAATTGCTCCATAGCGCTGTGCAATAAATTTATGCATCATCTCATGAAGTATGAAACTTAACGTTACTCCAAGGGCAACAATAGGCAAATCAAAAATAAAGATATTAAAATTGCGTCCTATATTTAATATACCGCCGCTAATGGTGAATGTGAATGCTAATGTAAGTACCGCATCCGCTATTAGTATGTGCTTTAATTCAGTTTTGGAACTAGAGTGCTCTCTCATATTCATATGTTTAGTATTGTAAAACAAGTTATAAAAAGATGTGCAGATATCATCTATAAAAACAGAACAAATAAATAGGTTTTAACAAAATATCTATTCATTATAGCCCCATCGTCTAGTGGTCATTGCATTTTGCAACTATAAAAGGACGGCAGGCTCTGAACCTGCAAACGCCAGTTCGAATCTGGCTGGGGCTAAATAAATTTAACTCCCTTTTATATCTTATCATAAAAGATTTTATGTTTCGGCTGGCCTTCAAGTATCGTTTTTCCGTGGGTAGTTGTTTCCTTAAAACCTCTACTTTGTATAAACGCAGAAAATGAATCGGTATTTTCCCATTCAGTTAATATCATATATTCGCTTTTTCCAACCTCCCTATACAATTTAGCATTTTTCATACCGCTATTAGATGATAATAAGGATTCGACAACTTGTCCAAAAATTTTTTCAAATTCTCCCTCACTGCCCAATTTTACTTTATAATACATTCCAACGTTTATCATTTATATCACAAAATAAGAGAACACAAAGAATGTTTAAGTATTTTCGCAAAATTCTATGTGCTAAAAATAATGTTAAAAAGAAAGTATTTAGTTATATATCACGATAATTATTTGGTGTAACTATGGCATTTACAAGCGATTTATCAACAAGCGATTTCTGGCTGCA
>JAJZDT010000015.1 GCA_021851535.1 Microcaldota archaeon
TTTGAGGCAAGTGTCCTATCGACCTTCTCTAATTTATCCCATATCTCGTTTAACTTGTTAACATACCCTTTATAATGTATATCAAAATGATAATCGATCTGCTTGTCAGATATGCCATTTACGTTCTTAGGTTTTAATTTATCCTTTGCCTCCCACTTTTCTACCATTTAATCACACGTTTATATGAATAACAATTGATATATATTTTATGATTATTTTTATTTCATTTGAGTAGATTTATGCAACATGATACACCAATTATTTTAGCGATGTATGTTTATTAGTATTATATATTATTAAGCACTATATATTCAGTGATGGACAGTTTATTTAATATATTATTTTTGAGTGCTGCACTTTTGGCATTCGTAGTAATTGATTACCCACGCTCAATAATTATACCCTTAATAAAACAGTATAAAACTGTGCGCTTTAGAGATGATGGCTTTTCTGTTTTTGCTGTTTTTCTTTGTGATAATATATCATGGATAATATCTGCGGGTATATTTATGATCGCATACGGCGCATTGCCATATATTCTCTTTTATTTCGGTGCTGCTATGATGGTATTTGGATTTTTACTAAGGCAGTGGTCCATTAGCAAATTAGGCATTTTCTTTTCTCCTACAGTAAGGATAATAAAAAAACACAAAATAATAACATCTGGCCCATATAAGTATGTTAGGCATCCCTCTTATACAGGAATGTTAGTATTTCTTTTAGGTATGGCAATAGCATCCAGATCATTTGATTCAATATTTTTAGGTATGATATTTCCAGTTTGTGGCTATTTATATAGAATTAGAGTTGAGGAGCGATCACTAAAATTGCATTTGGGTAAATCGTATATTAATTATGCAAAAAGGACAAAAATGCTAATACCATTCGTATTTTAAAAAATTATTCACTTAAAGCTATGGATTTTATGTTAGTTATATATATAAAAATCATCAAAAGATTATTAACATATATTTTTTATAATATATAATGTGTTTTTATGGACAATAATCAAAATAACTATGAGGAGCAAAAGTCTGGAGGAGGCTGTGGATGTGGTGGAGGCTGCGGATGCAATGATAACAAACAGAATGAAGAGAGTGGATGTGGATGCGGAAATGATAATTGCAGATGTGGTGATAAGCAAGAAAAAGCTGGGCACCATGGACATGCGCACCAATGTAATTGCTAATTTTAAATTTAATATTATAAACAAGGCGGCAGATGCCGCCTCGCTTTCTGGGTACGGGT
Organism: Microcaldota archaeon; assembly: GCA_021851535.1. The sequence continues at coordinate 1,249 of JAJZDT010000015.1, forward strand.
TTTACCCCGTAATAATAATACGTATAAAAAATTTATAATGCTTTCTATTTTTGTATCTATTTGTTTACTTAAGTAAAAATATTTTAGTAATATATAAATATTTATACTTCTTAAATTCAATATGAAAAGAGCGCGCCATCGCTATATAAATGGTGGAACGTAAGTTTCGCGGCAACATGACAGATGTGATGGTGCTGCCTCGTTTTCTGGGTGATGGATTGAAAAAACTGGGTAGAATAGATAGGATAGCTACGGTGAGGAGAAAGATGAAAAAGATAGTATCAGAAATGGTAAGAGAGGAATGCCATGATGAACACATAAATAGGCAGATACTTGAAAGCATAACAGAACAAATCTGCCAATCAATAGAGGATATGATAAGCGCGTATATCGTATGTAGACTACATGCCGCAAATGGCATCTACAAAGAATATACATGCAGCATATCAATTGATATAAACAAAATAAGTGCAAATATCATCTCTAACTCCAAAGGAATGGAACCTCTCTCCATTCCCTATCTTATTTTATCTATCCCAATCCAATCCTTCAATTCTCCAGTTATTATATACTTGGCATTCTTCAATTCCGATATATTCTTAGAACCTGTTAAAAACATCACAGCTTTTAATTCATATATTAGCTGTTCGAGTCTTTTTTTAACCGCCGAATCTGATTCTGTTGCAGGTCTTAGTATAGGTAATGCCAAAGCTGTCATTGACGCACCCATAATTAACGCTTTTGCTACATCAAGCCCAGTACGCATACCACCAGATGAGATTATAGGAATTTTAACATTATCCTTTACTAAATATAGAGATGCTGCTGTAGGTATACCCCAATCCCATAAAATTTTTCCAAGGCGCTCTTTATCTTCCATACCCATAGTTCTAGCACGATAATATTCAACTGCAGTATAGCTAGTCCCTCCAGCACCTGCAAGCTCTATTGATTTAACACCTATATTTTCCAATTTTTTTGCTGATCCCCCATCTATTCCGGCGCCTACCTCCTTTATTATAACGGGAATATCTATACTGTCAACAATACTTTTTATTCCTTTGAGCACATTTTTATATTTTGGTTCTCCTTCAGGCTGCACCAACTCCTGTGAGGGATTAAGATGCACATAATGTGCATCAGCGTCAAGCATTTCTATTAATTTATTAACATCATTTATCGAAAATCCTGAAGATATTTGGGCGCCGCCAATATTTGAACCTATAAAAGCATTGGGGGCCATTTTTCTTGCAATAGTGTAGGTATCCTCCAATACTTTATGGTATAGAGCAGCGCGTTGACTGCCTACAACCATACCCAAATCAAGCTGCTCTATTGCCATTGCTATATTCTTATTTATAAGTTTGGCACGTTCTGCTCCACCGGTCATTGCTCCGACCATTATAGGCGCAGAAAAATGATGCCCTAAAAAACTAACAGATGTATCTATATCATCAAGATCTATTTCCGGTATAGGATTATTTAGTATTTTAACACATTCGAATAGCGTCTTTTGCTCGAATGATACATTACTATTTAGACATATATCTATATGTTCCTCTTTTCTAGACATTATCATGTTTATTTTTTCCTTTAGCTTCTCATTTGGAATACTTTTTGACACTAAAAACACTAAAGATTATAACAAAACCTAATTTATTAAATTATTCTTTTAGAATTGATAGTGCATTAAATCTGTCAATATGAGCATGTCCATTATTAAAATTACCACCATGAAAAAGCAGCATGGCACACTGACTTTTATCAAATCCACATTCTTTTATTTTTTTAACATATTTGGTTATCTCTCCATTATTTGCAGCTAAAATTGTGTTATTTGATATAATTATTTTATAACAAACTTCGGGATTTGGCCAAATAGTTAATAGCGTTTTTATATTATTTTTAAAGATCTTATATTGCAATGCTAAAATATTGGAATTTTTATATATAATATCATTACAATCCTCTTCAAACATAGATGAATACATCGTATTTAGTATATTTAGTGTACTTTCGCTTTTGTTAAATAATATTTCTAAATTTGAGAGAATGTAGTCTTTTATTTTAACAAAATCCAATTTGTGTTTATTAAATATGTCAACTATTGCATTAGCTTCTATATTGTACTCGTATATTTTTGCTCCTGATTTAATTACTTGTATTATTTCATCATTACTTAAATGCAGTTTTTTTAACACATCTATCGAATTCTTAAAATCATCATGTGAAAAAAAGAATAGATTTTGTATATTAATGG
>JAJZDT010000058.1 GCA_021851535.1 Microcaldota archaeon
GTTAGAGTCATCATATTTAAAATGAAAACGATATAAGACAGATAATCATAAACATAATAGCAAAAACAGATGACAATCACATTTTTATTATTAACTATTATTGATGAAGCATTTTTCTTGCTATTGCAAGTAAGATTTTTTTGCTATTGCAATTTTAAAATCAAAATCATCTAAAGCAGATAAGTTTTTGCAAAACAACTCAAGATAAGAAAAACATTCACTTGAAAATCATAAAAATCAATTACGTTATCAAAAAAAATTTAGTAATCATAAGATAAATCGCAAAAAGTTGATCAAACTAAACACAACACAAAGCTTATACAAGCTATTTCTTTATAGCACAAAAGAATACTTCATAAACATAATCGCAAAAACAGATGAGCATAATATTTTTATTATTAACTATTGTTTATCAAGAATTTTTATTATGGTGATTATTATTGTGAGCTTTGTTCAATATATATTTAGCAATTGTTTCATGATCTAATTTTGGTAAGTTTGCAAGATAAGTATATTCTATTTTGGTTATTTTGTGATTTGTTATTGAATCTAGTATTTTGCGTCTTGGAGTTATGATTATTACTTTGCTTTCTATTTCATTTAAATTTTTTCTAGAAATTTTTATTTCTTGATTTTTTTTGAGAGCAAGGTTTTCTTTCGTGTTTATTTCGTATGCTTTTAGTTCATGTATGTTATTTTCAAATGTAAATATGATGACTCTAACTTCTTTGTCTAATAATTTTTGTATTGTCTTTGGCCATTTTTTATCTGCAAGCTCTTTTACACTTTTCGATACTTTTTTCCATTGTTCTTTTTTAACTGCATTCTCTTTCACAAGTTTGTTAAATATGCGTTTAAATAATTTTTTGTCTCTCATCTCATTTTGGGATGGAATTAATATTGCATCAAAATCGATTAATACAATATATGTGCTATCTATTTTATTCAGTTCTGCTTCAATTGGCAAAATAGAGCTAGTTTGTATTATCGCACTAGCCTGAGCTGTTTTTATATTTTGTAAATTTGCAGTTAGAAAAAATATTGCGCATATATGTGCAATGTAGTAAAATTTTCTCATATTCTCCCAAATCTTCTTTGAGTATTGTTGTATGTTTCTACCGCAAGAGCTAAATCTTCTTTTGTGAAATCTGGCCATAATTTGTCTATAAAATATAACTCAGTATATGCAAGTTGCCATAACATGTAATTGCTTAAACGACGCTGTCCACCTGTACGAATCAATAAATCTGGGTCTGGAATATTGCTTGTATCAAGAAATTGTGAAAAATCTTTTTCATCTAATGTTTTGATTTTTTTTAAACTAATTTGCTTTGAAAATTTTAAACATGCGCGTAAAATTTCATCGCGTGATCCATAGCTTATTGCAACTTGGAAATTTAATTTGCTGTTATGTGCAGTTGCCTCTTCTATCTCTTCTATCTGATTTAGTGTTCCATATGGAATTAAATCTCTATTGCCTATAATGCGACACCTAATTCCATTGTTGATCATAAGATTTTTATATGATATCAACCACTCCATTCCAATATTCATTATTGCAGCAATTTCTTTGATCGGTCTTTGCCAGTTTTCATACGAAAATGCGTACACTGTTAAATATGGCACTCCAAGTTCAATCACTTTTTCAATCATCTGGTTTATTATTTCTGCGCCTTTTCTATATCCATCGCATGAGCGCGCTAAAGGTTTTGTTTTTTCCCATCTGCGATTACCATCCATAATTATGGCTATGTGTTTCATTACTTATAAATCATATCTATAAACCTTTTTTGGTGCAATAATATTTAATTTTTCTTATTCTGATTTTTTTATAAAATATCCAAACTACATCCTAGTTTAGACCACAAGATCAACCTAAGTTATTGCAATAAGCATGTTATGATGCTCTATCAATGATTAGTTGTCGAAAACTTGCACATACAATATAATATATGTATGTACGTTGTTGGCCCAAATTGCCTTGGATGCAGATTCTCTGATTGCGTAGCAGTTTGTCCTGTTAAAGATTGCTTTAAAAGGGGGGCAAACATGCTTGTAATTGATCCAAACTTATGTATTGATTGTGGTTTATGCGAAACTGCTTGTCCGGCCAACGCGATCTCTCATGATTTAAATAGCAAATTAAAATGGATCGAACACAATGCAAAATATGCTCAAATCTGGCCTGCAATTAATCAAATGATCGAACCTCTGCCAAACGCAGAAAAAAACGCAAAACTAGAAAACAAAGAAGAGCATTTTGATGCCACTGCCTTTGATGAAGCAACCGAAAATAGTGTAGCAGATGAAAAATAACACACGGAGACTAACATGATAGTAATACTAAGTGGAGTATCAGGCGTTGGCAAAACAACGATTGCAAAACTACTAGAAGACCTTGAATTTACAAGATCAATTTCATACACATCAAGAGCCAAAAGAAACGAAGAAGAGCACGGGATAGACTATATTTTCACAACGCGCGAAGATTTTGAAGAAAAAATCACACAAGAGTTTTTTCTAGAACACACTAAGCAATTTGATAATTTTTATGGAACAGCTTTTGAGCAAATTGAATCATCACTAAACGAAGGAAAAAAAATAATAATGTGTCTCTCAAAAGAAGGATTTAAAGCCGCCTATGCAAGATGGCCAGAGCGCGTACTTGGCATATATCTTTTACCACCTGATGAATCAACCTTACAAGAGAGATTATTCGCTCGCAATTCAGACGATATGTGCATTAGAATGCAAGTCATTAGAGAAAAAATTAGCAAAGAAAATTTGGAAAAGGATCACGAGGGTTATCATCACAAGATCACACCAGGAACAATCGAAGAAACACTAAGTGCAGTTCTTGAATTAATTGAAAATTTTAAAAAGACGAACTAAAAATTTTATAGACTTTATATATTTATATCATTCAAACTTTTCAAACTGCCCAATCATCAAGTTATTTCATGCCAAGAATTTCATTCTCAAACAATGCTATGAAACATCAAAAAGATTCAAGAATCGAAAAGCTTGCTTTTGAATTACTCATAAAACAATGTACTAGTCAAACACACTTAAAGCATACTTATCAAAAATCCTTTCAAACTTGCCCATCATAGCAGTTCTTCCATGAGAATAATTTCATTCTCAAGCGAACAAATTATTTAATGATTATATTTGCTCTTCTGATTTCTTCTAAATATTACAAACATATATGAATGAAAACTTTTATTGAAATCATTAAAAACACAAGGTTTTATTCAATTAACTTTTTCTAAACCATGCTTAGATCATGCTCATATATATGTACATAAGCAAAATAACTAGCAGCGAACAAAACATATGCAAACTCATCAACAAGGCTGGAATCATGCCATCAGAATTCATTTTAGGCACGCCAAATATCGTTTCTAAAAGAGCAAAAGATATTATAAAAGATTTGCCTATGCACATTACCACAACACATATAATCAAACAAACAAATGCTGGAATTGAGACAATAAGCATG
>JAJZDT010000100.1 GCA_021851535.1 Microcaldota archaeon
ATATTATAAATATTATTATAGCTTTGTTGTTCTTTTTCTATTGCCAGCATATATGCATTTACGGCATCGTCTACATGTATAAGCGTAAGCGTATTATTTTTATCACCAAGATATCGCATACTTCCTTTTTTTATCATACCAAAAACTTTACAAAACGATGGTTTTTCATATCCGTTGCCGTAAAGTGTTCCCATACGTATTATCGTGTAATGAAGATTCTTATGTACGTCACAATAAGATTCAATTAGCTGTTCTGCTATAAATTTGCTTTTACCATATGCGGTATCAGGTGTAGGCTTGGATAATTCTGTTAATGTCTGATTTCTTTTATTATGGCCATATACGCTCATAGTGCTAGCAAAAAGAATATGTATGTCATGTTTATCTGGATTTGCTTCTATGAGTGAGGTGATTAAATTTTCCGTACCTACTACATTTGTTTTCATTAAGGAATCGAACGTATTATTTGCTTTGTATACCGCTGCTGCAATATGAAAAACTCTATCTACCCCACTACATGCTTTAAGGAGCTCTTTTTTATGCTCTTGTGAGGGAATTGTAATATCAACGGTGTATGGTATAACTCCAACTGGAAGCTGTGATATTAGCTGTATACTCTTAGGATCATCGCGTATTAACGCTTTTACTACATACCCTCTATTTATAAGTTGATGTGCAATGCTCTTGCCAAGTACACTTGTTGCACCGGTTAATAACGCCACTTTATTTTTTTGTGAGGATTCTTTTTTTATCATTTACTTCGCCTGGCACACTTTTTCCATCTAGTAGTGTTATTGCGAGTCTACGTATCCTACCTTCTGTTAGCCTATCTATAGCATAAGGCACCCAGTCCTTGCCATAAGGGGCATATACCGATAGGTTTACTTTTAATTTATTAAGTTTCGCAAGCCACTTTCTGCTATAACCTAATGGTATCTCAAAGACTAAATTACTTTTGTATTTCTTTGCTTTGTTTACAAAACGATAGATATCTTTTTCTTCTGGTTCGGATATCCATATTTCCATTCCACGGCTGCTCATACTATCAATTATTTCTATGTACTTTTGTATAATATCTATTTTTGTTTTACTTTTTGGTAATCTATTGCGCTCATATGAATGATTAAGCAGTTTTATTTTGGAATTATTGGTTATTTTTTTAGATATGCTGTTAATATCTGCGTCTTTTATGGGCAATTCGATTCCTATATTTAATTTTTTTGATCGATATGTGTTATAGATATTTATAATTTTATTATGATCCACACCGTATTCATATTCTACCCATATAGGCACGTTCGCCTGTGTTGCCGTATTTAACATTGCATCCATATTACGCATAAACATATCTATATCAGAATTAATGCCTAGTTGACTACACCTTATTGACACAGAACCATTTATTCTAAGGCGCGCCATCTGCTTTATAACTTGTAGGTATGTATTGAGGTTATAACGTATTTTTGTATTATCTTTCGGGCTTTCGCTAAGGAAGGTTATTGCAGTTTGAACATTTTTATTATTAAGTTCTTTTGATACTTTAAATACAGAATTTACCGTAGTTCCTGCAATATGTTTTCTAACCAATCTGAATACTAACCCTTTTATGAAACTTCTCTGTTCTTCCAAAAATATCCCTCAAATGAATTAAAACGTCTTGTAAAGCTATATACTGCATTAATATAAAAATATGTTCTGCGGTTGGTTATATATGCAGCAAAGCTTTAATAAATTGATATTTATTTTGAATGTCCTAACTAAATAGTTAAAGCTTTTTCAAGTATATATTGTTTGCTGCTATTCACAAAGTAATAAAAATTGTGGCAGCCTCCTTATAGTATGGAAATAATTAGTGTGTCTCTTGACAAAGAAGCCCTTGAGAATCTAGATACAATACAGCAGCGTTTAGGGTTTAAAAGCAGATCTAAACTTTTAAGGTCAACTATTACTTCTTTAGTAAACGAATATTATACAATTGATTCTATACGAGGCAGTAATGAAATTGTTCTTGTTATTACCTATAAAATAAATGAGAAAAACCACATATCGAGTCTTCTACATCGCTTCGAACACTCTATAAAGACGACCATACACAAACATCATGGACGATCATGTGTTGATATAATCGATATTATAGCAGATGCGAAAGTAATACAAAATATGGTGCATATGCTCAAAAAAAATAAATGTGTGCGGTCGGTAAATTTCATTCTCGTTGGAAAAATTGGTTAATCCATATATTATTTTTTTGATCTTTCTGCAAGGCCAGCAATTATATTGAAATTTTATATAACATACGCAATTGCCCGCTTTTAACGGTATAGCGGTAGTAATAAATATCTAGTCGATTATAAGTTTTCACGGCTATTTTATATTTAATATTAATTATAAGTTAGTGCAAACATTTTAGTATGAAAATACTTCTAAAGTGAGTATATGGCAAATAAAGAAATTGAAATAAAAAAGAACGTGAGCTTAAGAGCATTTACCCGTACACTTATGCAAAATGATAGTATAAATGATATCGAGAGAAAGAGGCAATTCACCAAATTTTTATGTGAAAACAAAGAGCGATTAGCGTTAGATGCCAGAGCGGTAACACTAATAAAACTGTATCTTGAACGCCCTGAAATTACCTTTAATCGTTTCGGTTATTATTCCGCACATGATTTCATGGTCGATAAAAACTGCGGTAATCAGACCTATAATAACATAGCGGAAATCATTGCAGAATCATTCGCATATGAGTATGTATTATTAGCTGTTGAGCGTAAACATTGTACCTATTATAAAGAATTATTAAAACTCAAACGCAAGTAAATCAGCTCATTTATTACATATTTTCAATAACATTAACAACTCAGTTTTGCGTTTTTTTAGTAATTAAATTAGCAATAATTAAATTATTGCCCCTACCTATTCTAATCTTTAATATTTCCAAAATGATAAACCTCAGAATATTATTGGGCACTATAGTATGTTTAGGTTAAATTCTACACGAATGTAATTAAAATAATATGATATATACTTTTTGTTGTTAATTATAATAGAGTTATAAATACTGTGTTTTTATGATGGCTAATACTTTTAAAATAAACTCGCCTTACAAACCCTCTCCAGGGCAGCAAGTAGCAGTAAAGAGTATTGTCGAGGGATTTTTAAAATCAAAGAAACAAACGCTCCTCGGAATAACTGGCAGCGGCAAGACATTTGTTATGGCAAATGTAATAGAGGCAATTCAAAGACCAACCCTTATTATAGCGCATAATAAGACACTTGCCGGACAGCTCTATACCGAATTAAAAGAATTTTTTCCACATAATAGAGTTGAGTATTTTATATCCTATTATGATTATTATCAACCAGAATCGTATATACCAACAACAGATACATATATAGAAAAGGATTCTTCAGTAAATGAGCAAATAGAAAAAATGCGCCTGCATGCTGTTTCGAGCCTTTTA
>JAJZDT010000049.1 GCA_021851535.1 Microcaldota archaeon
TACTGATGCAATAGTGCTCTTTTGATTTTGCCCGTAGCTGCTTAATGGCCTTCCATCAACTATTTGATATGGCCTGTATACCCCAGCTACTACGTTATGCTGTAATACTACTGTCTTTGCTGGCATTACCATAGTGCCTTGGTAGTAAGGCTGATATTGCGCTGTCTGCTGTGGCAGAGTGCTATTTTGTGAATCCCCTGTGCTGCTTAATGTTAACCCATTATTTTGCTGAACTGGAATTTGATTATAATATGTATTTGGCTGTGTGTAAACATATGGTGTTCCATACTGATAGGTATTGACAGCTGCTTGGTATGCATTATAATATGGGCTTACTCCTACATATGGTGTTCCATATTGATATTCATTTACAGATGCCTGATATGCATTGTAGAATGGTGTATAAGGCGCAGAATATGTGTTATAATAATTACCGCCAAAATTAAGTCCTATACCAAAATTCCTATTTGCATATCCTACGCTAAGGCCATTAAATCCAAATGCACTTCCCACATATGGCGTTCCATACTGATACTCATTTACTGATGCTTGGTATGCATTATAAAATGGGCTAATCCCACAATTATTGTATCCTCCAAATCCTAAAGCGCCAATTCCTATCTGCAAAAATCCCCTTGCATCCGCAGTATTTGCAGTGCTTGCAGATATTCCTGCAGCTGCAATTCCTATTGCAGCATATTTTAAAATTTTATTAGTATTCTCTTTTGTCTTCTCCATATACTCACATATAAGAGAGGTGAATTTTCTAATATAAATATCTATCTGAAATTCTCTATACAAATATGAACGGCAGTTAACTATTTATATTTGAAACGCCGCTAAGCTAATTGGTGGCTGTGATTGGTGGGAATAGAAATGTCTTATATGACGAAAGTAGGGCATAGGTTATATATTGCTTTCTATTTCATTATATCATAGGCGATAGTGAGAATAATCCGTTGGTGAGTGGTTGGAGAGAATAAAAACAGGCATACCTGGGTTTGATGAACTCATACAGGGTGGGATTCCTAAGGGGTTCAATGTTCTTATTACTGGGCCTCCTGGAGCAGGAAAGAGCATATTTAGTATGCAGTATCTATACAATGGAGCATTAGCTGGAGATCCTGGACTTTATTTATCTTTGGATTCCCCAAAGAAGAATATGATAGAGCAGGCATCGCAATTTGGATGGGACTTTGAAAAATTGGAGAATGAGAATTTAATCTCCTTTTTTAGCATACCTCCAGATAGGACAAGGCTTAATCTTTTTGATATGATTGAGGATATAGTTGCACAAACTAAAGCAAAACGTCTTGCATTTGATAGCCTTGCGACGCTTATGATAAGTATAGATCAATTTGCAATACCTGTATCACGCTTAAATCAAGAAAAAGATGTAAAACAGGATTTAACTATAACGCCATCAACATCTACAAAAAAGGTAAATCCTCTAGATTATGAACTCCTTCCAAATGCCGAATATGATCAAAAAGGCAGGGTATTCTATAGTGGAAATACGGAGAAGCGTATGATATATCTTATTATGCACGAGCTGCAGACATTGGGTACTACAAATGTGGTTATAACATCATCTCCTGAGAAAGAAACGTCAAAGCTTACGGTGGATGGAGTAAGCGAATTCGCCGCTGATGGCGTAATTAGTTTGGAGGTTCAAGAGATAGCAAAGAAAATTGTAAGAAGTATAAGAGTTAGAAAGATGAGGAACACAAACCAGGATTTAGATAGTTTCACATTCAGTCTTTTGAACAACGGCATAATTATAGAAGGGAAGAAGATATTTGAAGGATCTAAAATCTCAGGTATTAATCCTTAATATAAATAGTAAATTTACAGTTTTCCGATCCTGTAGAGATACATTCATTTTCTCTACATTCAAATTTTTTGTTTAATGAACTAGAGAATGCTGTGGCCAAGTAACCTCTTGTATGATGGCATGATATGCGGTTTTTTTCTATATTTGTTACTGTGACTTCATGTGCGTTACTCTTTTGATCAAAGTTAGGGATGCTTATACTACCCATACCAAAGACTTCAGCTAACTCTAGTAAAAAATCTAGCCTCTCCAAATCTCCCATTTTTCTATCACATAATATCTTTATTATTGGTATGGGCATTTTTTTTGCAAATTCATATATGTCTTCTGGGTTAAGTTTCTCCTCGAGATTTATTATAAACTCACTAGGAAATAGAAAAGCAGATCCATTAAATAAATTAATCTTTCCATCCTCTCCAAAGCTAAGCAGATCTGCAAACATCAATTCTTCTGCTTTTTTATGCATAACATCACTTCACTCTATACGGATGGATTTTCGAATGATCTTTATGTATATGTACAACATATGGTCTTGTAAGTTGCATTATATAATCATTACCCTCGTGTATTATACCATCTATGTCTGTGGTTAAATAATTTATCTTTAAATGATGGGCATTAATATGAAGTTTCATATGATTTGAATTATTTGTAAAATAACTTACTGCAAGTTTTGGATTACTTTTAGATAGTCTATTTATATGAGCTACCGCCTCTTCAAATGAATTAACTTTTATTAAACATAATATATAAGCAGGTATTTCATTTATTAATAATTCAGAATTTACATCATTCGTGGATACTAATAAAGGTGTAAACTGTACTGAATTAATTTTTTTCCATGGGTATAAAACAGAAACTAAATTCAATCTTTTGAGTTCATCTATCCTCTTTTCTAAAAATAATAATGTTTTTTTATCTATATAACCAACCTTTGTTTTTCTGTCAAGAGGGTCTGAAGTATACTTTTCTAATGAATTAAACTCAGTACTTAAAATTTTTACAAATTTATCAAAAATTGCATCAGCAACAAACACGGATTTCAATGAATTACAACCTATCGGGTAACGCATAGAAGACTCAACTATTAATTTTGCCGCAAGGTTCAAATCAAAATCACTATCAAGTATACCTGCACATCTTCCCGACTTATGTTTTAATACAAGTTTTGATCCAAAATGATCTATCGCCTGCGTTAATATATAATTATTCAATTTGTCTCCCAATTTTTCTAATTCTTTAATAAATTTTTGTGATTCTTTTTCAATATCTAATAATTTTTTATCTTCAATAAATTTATCTACATCTAAAAAGGTTTTATTTTCAATGCGTACTAGATTATTTATTGTATTATCATCTCCAAACGGCCATATAACCGTAGCCTCATCACATATTTTAAAATTTAGTTTTTTGGATTTTGGGTTTTCAGAATCGAAAAAAAGAACGGATAAGCCATTTGCTGGATACCCTGCATCTATTATTGCTTTGACCACTTTAATTGGTATTATATTGTCAGTTTTACTGGGTTTTAT
>JAJZDT010000007.1 GCA_021851535.1 Microcaldota archaeon
GATGAGATATTAGGCAAAAAGAAAAATGACGATAGAGCCAGACAATGATCTTCTAATATTCAAAAAAAGACATGAGATAGAATCTGCAAAAAAAGAAAGTGATAAGCCTAAAGTAAATAATACAAAAAATACCATTGATAATAAGCAGTCAACTAATACGACTAGTATAAAACAGCAGGCAGAGGGACATTATGTTACAAAGAAAGAATTGGATAATATTATAAGTGATGCAATATCAACTCAAATGGGGGATACCCATTCTAGTGATGAGATATTAGGCAAAAAGAAAAATGAAATATATACCCAAAAAGATAGCAGAACTGCAGCGAAGGATATGTTTTGTGTATGGCACTCTTGGAGAGGAGCATATGCAATATGTGATTATTGCCATAGACCTTTTTGTTTTGAAGATTTAACCGAGAGTAGAGGCAGATACTACTGTTTGGAAGATATTAATTTTGGGCCTAGCGTGCAACAATCTGGATATAATATAACCGCTGCAATTATATCGGGTCTACTTTTTTTTATGCCTTCATTAATATTTATATATTACAGAGGAGAGACTATTTTTTCTATGTTTAATTATATCAACAGTATTGGGCTTGCAAACGCTCTTACATACTTACCTTTTACATATATTGATTATACGATAGAATTAGTAACAATAATTATAGGATTTATTGCAGGAATAAGTGTTATAAATGGATCAAAGAAGAGTGCAGGACTTGGAATATTTGCCTCTCTTCTTACATTCTCTGTTTTTATTGTGGATTATCTTAGTAACCATTTACTTTTTATGATTATTATAGCTATCATAGATGTAATTGCCTTTGTTCTTCTAATATACTCGAGAACCACGTATGAGAGTAATGTTATTGATCCAAAATTAAATTCAACTCAGCAACATTTAGATTGGCCTGAAGTTGGAAATTTTTAGATTTATTATATTGTATCCAAAGTGCGTAGTTGATATCTTCCTTTATTTAGCAGTTCGGTTAATTTTAACATTATAGTATCGTAAGAAGTGGATTTTGATTTATAACCTTGAATGAATACTTTAAAAAAAGAAGGAGGAATAGACCTTTTCATAAGCAAAATATCGAGCGCCTTTGATTCTATTTGGTTTGTTATTTCAGAGAGCCCAAAATCGATTACAAATATCTTACTATCGCATTTAATTAAATTTGCAGGGGTAAAATCTCCATGCGCTATATCGATATTATGCAGCATCCCTAAACAGGCGCCAGCTTGCAACATGTCCTCTTTTGTTATCTTTAAATCAGTAAGTATCTCTCCGTTAAGTCTTTCCATTGCAATTGCATATTTTGACACAAAAAGAAGACGAGGGATAGGTATATTATTTTTATATGCATAAATCATTATACGCGCTTCGGATTTTGTTCTACTTACACGGAGCATCTGATCTAGCATTTCAGCACGATAAGATTTTTTCCTACGCTCCTTTATAATACATGAAATTCCTAACAATAAGTGATTATAAACATATGCTTCTGCACCTTTATTACTATTCATTTGTACACCATAACATTATTGATTCTGAAGCGTTGATCTATGCCGCACGTATTTATATCTGATTTTACTTTGTAATCCAACATTTTTTGTGTAAGAATAGCAATCATTGCACCGTTATCTGCATTATATTCATTTTGTACAAAACCAAATTTTATTCCATGTTCTTTTGCTATACTACCAAGCATATCACGAAGACGTACGCTTTGCGCAACCCCTCCACATACACCTAACTCTTTTTTTTGTGTAAGCATAATTGCACGCTCGCTGGCTTCACAAAGCATTGCAAATGCGCTTTCCTGTAATGAATAACATATATCTTCTATTCTATGAGTTTTGAGAAGTTTTATTGCATGAGTAAGCAGTCCGGTAAAAGTAAAATCCATACCTTTTACAGTATATGGCATCTTTATATAGGTACCACCATTTGCAATTTGTGCAACCGTGGATCCCCACGCCGGATTAAGCTTTGCTGCTCTTGCAAAATTATCTAGCATATTGCCAACACCGATATCAAAAGTTTCCCCATATACATGATATTTTTTTGACTGCTCATTTATACCAATAATTTGTGAGTTGCCCCCACTAACATATAAAAAAAGAGGATCTTTGAAGTTATTTATATGGCTTACAATCTCAAGATGCGCGGCAGCATGATTTATTGGATATATGGGTTTTTTAAGATGCATTGCAAGAGATTTTGCTGCTAGAGCGCCAACATTGAGCGCAGGTCCAAGACCAGGACCTTTTGTATAACCTATAGCATCTAATTGATCTAATGAAAGGTTAGATTCATCTATTGCGCTTTGTAATGCTATCTGTATGTTTTTTGCATGATACTCGGCAAGTTCTGAAGGTATAAATCCCTTATTATTTATAGGAAACATAAAACGTTTATTGCTTAATACTACCCCATTTTCTACAATACCTATACCTAGAGTATGTGCACTGCTTTCTATGCCTATAACTGCCATAATATCAATAAATAGTAGTTAAACAACTTATATATCTTTTGATTTTAAAAATTTATATATAACACTCAATATAGAAAGCAACTAAGAAGTACACATAGTCTTATTCTACTCGAACATATATAGACTATTGAATATCATCAACACTATTTTTTAGGCTTTTGTGGTATGTTTCTATCTTTGTATACCGCTATGAAAAGTAATGTGAGGGATAGAATAAAGGTAATTGCTCCTGCAAAAACGCAAATCCATCCTGGAATCCCAGACATAGATGAGTATAGTACTGCATTATCGCGAGAAATTGTGGCATTATTTTCACATGTGTAGTACGAAGGAGAGTAGTTCGCTGCTTGAGTAATATTATTGTAATGTGGAGGATATAGGTTATAACAATTAAATGATTGATAGGCAATTGTGGAATAATAAGTCGAATATGCTAATAAAATTCCACCTACCGTTACTAATATTATACCAAGAATTACCCCAATTACAAGTTTATTCATAATAAAATACACAATATTTAGATTTATATAAGTTTGGATTAATTTTTTATTGGCTTTTTTAGTATGTTTCTATCTTTGTATACCGCTATGAGAAGTAATGTGAGGGATAGAATAAAGGTAATTGCTCCTACAAAAACGCAAATAAAACCGAATGCCACAATTAGAAGAGAATAAAATTGATTATATACCCCATAACTATAGTTTTGGTAAGTCGAATATGCTAATAAAATTCCACCTACCGTTACTAATATTATACCAAGAATTACCCATAATATAAGTTTATTCATTATAAAACTTATGTGATTGAATTTATATAAGTTCTGATCAAATTAAAAATTCTGGTTATATTATTCTTCTTAAAATATAATGATAAACATTATTTAGGGTGCAGCACTTCTATGTTGGCATCTTTATAGCCCAGATTTATCAGAATGCGTCTTGTATCATCTACATGCTCGCCTTGTAGCTCTATCATATTATCTTTATCGGTTCCACCACATGCCAATGATCGCTTAAGACTTTTTGCCACGTTAGATAATTCATCTGCATTTATACCTTCCACTATAGTAACAAATTTTTTAAAGCGCGCCTTTTTAGTATATATCTTTATTTTGCTTTCGGTCTCCTTATCTAAAACTGAACATACGCATATCTCTTTTGGAAGACCACAATTTGGACAAACCTCAGCCATTATCTATTCACACCCCTCTGATTAAGTATGGTTTGTATGCGTGCAATGGTCTTACGTATGGATTTTACCTTTATAATTTTACTTGAAACCCCGGTTGAGGCAATATTTCGCCTCTCTATGGCAAGTTCCATCTCGAGCTCGCCAAGTTTTGTTTTAAGAACGCCCTCAGGTAGAGCCTTAATATCATCTAATTTTATAAAAACACCTTGTTTGTTTATAATGAATTAAATATTAAAAGCTTTCTGTAAAAAACCAGATAATATTTCATAAGTTTACAGTAAATACAAGATTAAAAATATAAATAAACGCATTGTTTTATCAATGCGCCAATAAATTAATTAGGTTGTAGAATTGATTGATGCATATGCCCCTTCGTCTCCTATAACACGCACAGCATAGCTCGAATTCTTCTCAAGACTAACCGTTATGGCCCCATTGCCATATGCAATCGTACCATTGAACACTAAGGTTACAGAGCTATTTGGTGCTAACGTATATCCAGGCGCACTGAAATCCTCAGTACTAAATGGCAATTCTAGCAACGCATTACTTGTAACCAAGAAATTAAGTTCACGGAGTTGTACGATTTTTCTTCCAACATGCAATAATTCATTTGAATCGATGCTTATACGCTCGCTAAGATTAGATGATGCATTCCCATGTTCGCTTGTATTCATTCTGCTTTCAGATCTATTCTGATCTACAACTACATTAGATGAGGTAATAGTATTCATAGATGCGGAACCATTAGCCTGATCATTTGACTTATTATTTCTATTATCACCAACACTTAAACTGACATTAGTAGTTGTATTGGCACTATTAACCAACGAGGTATAAGGTACATTACCAGTCAGATTAAGCTTTACATGATCGGTAATATTTGAACTTATGCTGTTTCCTATTTTTGAGATGATACCACCCTCTGTTTGGTTCTCTATTATTTGTGGTATTGGATCACTGTGGTTTACAATCTCGCGTATGTTAATGTTCGTGTTATTCGGCAACTGTATAGAAGTATTGAACATGCCTTTTAAAAGTACATGATTTATAACCACGCTACTATTTCCATTGTTTTTTACTCTAATTACTATCTTTGTATTACTTTTATTTGTAAATGCAGAAAATGAGCTGATGCTCAAATTTGGAGAGGTATGATTAAGATCCTGCATCTGGGATTTTTCTAATGTTATTTTCTTACCTACATGAGAATTTATATTAGCGCTCTGATTCCCTATGACAATTGCTCTAATAGATGGAACCATTACAAAGATTGTTGAATTGGAGGTATAAATTGTTGCAATTGTTGGACTAAGATCTAATAAGGCACCAGACGACGCATTGATTTTTGAATCTGATGTAATATGCGCTGATATATGATTTGACGGAATTGTTAGATTATAAGTGGTACCATTAATTGTAATGGATGCGGCGCTCACATTAAATCGTACCTGATTTATCAGTGAATTTACTGGTATTGATACATTTGCTATTACCTGGCTCACATTTACAAGAGAGGATAGGTTAAGTTTGCCTGACCCGCTACCCATAATCCATCCTGATGTATTTCCAGCGTTAGATAAATGCAACGCAACTGATGAATATGATATAAGTATCGCACTTGTACCTACAGGGGCGTGTGGAGGATCTGTTAATAACACAGGTATGGATACGGCACTAGCCTGTTGAACAGAGCCGTTTATTTGGCTACTAGTACTATTTGTAGTTATTACATGTACTCCGGAGGTCGAATTAAGCCCTACAACCACTACAAGCCCTATTATTATAATCGCTATTACAGCGTATATTA
The DNA here is from genome assembly GCA_021851535.1 of Microcaldota archaeon. The sequence continues at coordinate 5,506 of JAJZDT010000007.1, forward strand.
CTGTTGCTTTCATATACTCACTTATAATATGAAATAAGCAGTATATATTATTAAAGCTATTTGGTCTTAATTTTTAGCTGCATGATTAATGCTCGTTAGTAGGATACTGATGCCACTATAAATACGTTTACCTAAATACGCTATAGCGCAAAGAGAGTATTTAAATATTATTTGACAGTTAATAGAAGTGGATGTTTAGTTAACGTGTATTTCCCACCACTAAACACCCACATAGTAATTTCTTTTGATTGGGATGCGAAAGAGGTTATTTATAGTTTTCTTTATAAATATTATCTTGACTTTTTATCATTAAAGTTGATTCAAATGACAATATATGATGTAGATACTTCGAAGCTTGTAAATGAGGTAGCAGTACAACTCAAAGGAGTTATAAAAGAACCGCCAGTATATGTGCGTTATGTCAAATCGGGGGCAGGGCGAGAAAGGCCACCGACAAGTGAGGATTTTTGGTATATGCGCAGTGCCTCAATTTTAAGGCAAGTGTATATCAATGGCCCTGTAGGCGTTTCACGCTTAAGGCTCAAATATGGAAATAGAAAAGAGCATGTGATACATAAAAAACATAGCGTAAGGGGATCGGGCAGTATTATACAGGATTCGTTAAATGCACTTGAAATTGTAGGATTTGTAAAAAAATCTAAAAAGGGGCGTGAAATAACACCGAAAGGGCGCTCGTTTATGGATAAAATTAGCAACAACATAAAATAGTATGTATATTGGGATTATAAATGGAAGACGACGAATACAATAAAAAAATGAATGCCCGTATGGAAGGAGCAGTTAGAAAAATGCAAGAAGAACAACAACGAAAGGAGATTGCGCGTCGAATATTGGAGGATGATGCATATCAAAGATTTATGAATATTAAAGTAACAAACCCAGATCTTTATGCACAAATGTTTAATATTTTAGTCTCAGTATACCAAAACCAGGGTATGAAGGGAAAGATAACTGAAAAGCAACTTATACAGATAATAGAGCGTATAACATACAAGCCAGAACCCACCATATCCTTCAAACATAAATAAGGAGTTATATTAATTAAATTAAAGTGTTTTTTATGTCAAAGAAAAGCAGTGAAAAAAAGCGCATGCTCGGTAATAGAATAAAACGTTCGAGGAGATTGCCAGTTCTAGCATCGCTTAGAACACATAGAAGGGTGCAATCAAATAAATTTGCAAGGAACTGGAGATCACAAAAGCTAGATTTAAAAGTTGATTGATATGGTAGAGCGTCTTATAACAATTAATCTTAGAAGGTATCTTGTAGAACAACCTACTACAAAAAGACAACGAAAAGCAGTTGCATATGTACGTGAACGAATATCACATTATACAAAAGTAGATATTGATAATGTACGTTTGGACATGAAACTTAGCGAACAGATAATAAAGTATCATGCACGTAACATGAGTCCAGTAAAACTTAAAGTGGATGTTAAGGATGGTAGTGCACATGCGTTTATTTTCTCTGATAAAAAAGAACAGCCACAAACACAAATTAATACGACTAATGTAAAAAAAGAAAAGGGCAAACAGCAACAAAATATACCAGCAGCAAAAAAATCAGATACTCGTATGGACATGCCAACAGCAACTGCGACGCCGAAAAAAATAAAGAATGAGTGATATGGGAGCTGCTAGATATAACATTGAGGGCAGCGATTTTATAGGCGCCTTTGCATGCGCAACAGATGAATGCGTTTTTGTAGGGCGTAATATTACAGCAAATGATAAAAACATGATCACAAAAACCCTCACAGCAAGAACTGTAGATATTACAATAGGAGGATCGAATCTTATCGGCATTTTTATGCGTGCAAATGCATTTGGCGTTATTGTATCTAATATAATAACTCAGAGGGAGTTTTCAACACTAGAAGAAGTAAGCGGAGGTAGAAAAATTATTACGTTGGATAGCACACTTAATGCTATTGGCAATAACATAATAGCAAATGATAAAATTGCTATTGTAAATCCGGAATATAGCAATAGTTCGATAGAACACATAAAAAATACCCTTGGAGTTGATGTCGTGCGCATGGAGATAGGCAATTTTAAGACAGTTGGGGCAAACAATATATTAACGAATAGAGGGGTTATATTAAATAACAGATCGTCATATGAAGAGCAGGAGCGTATTGGTAATATGCTAAAAATTAAACCGGAAATAACAACTGCAAACACAGGTTCACTTGGCATTGGTGTTTCTGTAATTGCAAACAGCAATGGTGTGCTTGTTGGTGATAATACCACAGGATTTGAACTCTCGCGTATACTTGATGGTCTTGATATAAGAGATAGGTGAATATATGAAATATATAGTTTCTGGAAAAATAAAAGGAGGAGCGCAATTTAGCGTTGAGATTGTAGCCCAAAGCCTCAATCATGCAAGGCAGATAGCGATGTCGGACATAACAAGCAAGCAGGGGCTTCGTATCAACCAAGTCATAATTGATGATGCAAAAGAAATAAAGGAGAAAAAGTAATTTTGATCTATATGCAAGAGGACGAACAAGCAGCGCAGCAGGATATGCAATCGCAGGCAATGCAGCTAGAATATGCGCTCGGTGCATACCAAGAGAGACTTGGAACTATAGAAGCGCAGATAAATAGAATTATGCTGCTGCTAGATAATCTAAACAAAGAAAAAGAGATTTTGGATCAGAAGAATAATACACAAGGAAAACATGCTTTAATTCCTATCGGAGGTTCACTTTTAATTGGGGTTAATACAAATAGTATGGATCATGTATATGTGAATGTTGGTGGTGGATTTGTTGTCGAAAGCAATGCAGTAGATGCATTAAATATTATCAAAAAGAGGATTGATAAGACCACAGCCAACTTAAATATACTCATAGGAGAGAAAAGAAAGCTACAAGATATAATATATGAAACATCATATAGGCTTGAGCAGCTTGTTGGTTAGATATGTTTGAAGGCTTAAGAAAAAAGATTGTAAGCGTTGTTAAAAAATTTTCCGAAAAAGAGGAAAAAGAACTAGAAGAGCCTACACCTTTAAAGAAAGAGGAGGTTAAAGAAAATTTAAATGCTAATCAAACTAAAGTAGATGCGCAATATTCTGATTTGAAAGTAATACAAGATGATACAAAATCACATCATTTAAAAGAGATAAATGAACATAAAAAAGATGTTGAAACGAATGAGGCGCAAGATAGAAATGTTTCACAAAATAATAAAATACCAGCGAGCAATTCACATGCGCAAGCAATAGATCAGGATATTAAACCCCAAGAAATCATTCATAAAAAAATGCCTCCTTATGTTAATAACGAGGCAGTTACCCCCCCAAAACAGATAGAACAAACAAAGACCAAAGAGATTGTTAACGAACACGAAAAAGTTCAACTAGGGGAAGGAATCGGATTGAAATTGGGTCTTTCCACAAAAATAAAGGGAGTGGTATTTAGAAAAATACGCCTAAAGGAAGGAGAGGTAGATGATTTTATAGAAAACCTAAAAATTTCTATGCTTGAATCTGATGTTGCATATAATACTACAGAGGATTTTTCTAAAGATCTTAAAAATAAACTATTAAATAGCGAAATCAATTCTAAAGAAGTAGAAAAAGCGATAATTAATATCGTACGTGAGGCGCTCTTAGATATTATAAGCAGTGTACAGGGGGTTGATTTTCTACCCTTCATAAAACAAAAAGTAAGCGAGGCAAGACCAGTAAAGATACTCTTTTTAGGCCCTAATGGCACTGGAAAAACGACAAGCATTGCAAAAATTACATATCTATTGAAAAGCAATGGATTGCATGCAGTAATATCCGCAAGTGACACATTTAGGGCAGCGGCTATAGAACAATCTGAGCACCACGCAAAAAAACTTGGAGTACCAGTAATAAAAGGCAGTTATGGCAGTGACCCAGCAAGTATAGCCTTCAACGCTATTGATTTTGCAAGAGCGCGAGGTCTTGATGTAGTATTAGTAGATAGCGCCGGAAGGCAGGAAACTAACAAAAATCTTATAAAGGAAATAGAGAAAATGTATCGTGTTGTCAACCCCGACCTTGTACTTTATGTAGGGGAGAGCACGGCAGGCAATGCAATCGCACAGCAAATATATGAATTCAAAACGCATGTAAAAATTGATGGTATCATACTGACAAAGCTTGATTGTGACGCCAGAGGTGGAAGCGCCATTTCTATAGCAAGAGAAACCCAAACGCCAATACTCTTTTTTGGCACCGGTGAAGCATATACGGATTTAGTACCATACAGCCCAACATTTATCCTTGATGCGATACTTTCTAATAATTAAAAACTATTTTTATATCTTTTCTTTGAATACTAATTGGATTCTTATGCAGACAAACCCTAAGATATACGATATGGAAATTAGAATACTTAAAAATCTGAAAGGTAAGTTTGTCAACACAACAGACATAACAAAACGTAAAGAACTTGTAACAAATGTGATAAAAACAATATCTTACTACCCTGATGTTAATATTGATGATATAATAAATGATATTGCGGATTTTAGACCAATTACCCACCTTTTAGAGTCGGATACTACGGAGGATATTGTGATAAACAATACTTCAAACATATTCGTCTATGATGCAATTGATGGATATAAACAGATGGATTATAAGATAGAGAGTTTTGAGGAGCTGGAATTGCTTGTTCAAAAATTAAATCTTTATGCTACAAATGATGCGGCAAATGGAAACATAAGGGATGTGCACTTACCAGACGGAAGCAGGGTAAATATTATATCTTCACCTATGGGTTATAATATTACTATCAGAAAATTCAAACATATGGCATTAAGCATATTAGATCTTATAAATATGGGCGAGCTTGATTACCAGATTGCAGCAAGGCTCTGGGTATATGTTGATGGATTTAGAGTACGACCCGCAAACATCTTAATAGGAGGGCTTCCTGCTGCAGGAAAAACAACATTACTAAATGCAATGTTTTCTTTTTTTAGACCGGAAGAGAGAGTTATTACCATCGAAGAAACTTATGAACTTGATACCAAAACACAACAGAACTGTGCAAGGCTTGAGACCAGCCAAGATATGCCTATGCTTGAATTGGTAAAGAACTCGCTTAGAATGAGACCGGATATTATCGTTGTTGGGGAGGTTAGAGGAGAAGAAGCTAAAGACATGATAACCGCGATGAACATCGGTAAAATTGTGCTTGGCACCATACACTCATCTACTACAAGGGATGTCGTAAACAGACTGCAAAACGAACCTATGAATGTACCAATGGAGCTCATACCAGTAGTTGATGTAATTGTAATGTTAGGTCATGTATACATTGATAAAAAACCACTTAGGAAAATTGTACAAATATCCGAAATTTCAGGCATCGAGACACAAGTGTTACTCTCTGATTTATATAAATATGATTATAGAACAAACCACTCAGCCCCAATACTTCCAAGTGTTACCTATAGAGATACCATTTCAACAGTCTTAGGCATTGCACCATCCGATATACTAGCAGAAGAAAAGGTAAGAGCGCATATATTATATGCGATGAACAAGATGGGAAAGCGAGATATTATAAGCATAAACAATATTGTGCGTGATTATTATTATAAACCTAAGGAAACACTTGGAAGTATTGGGGCTGAGTGGTTTGTTCTATAATCATATTTATATAAATCAGAGAGTAACACTTGTGTCTCGATG
>JAJZDT010000053.1 GCA_021851535.1 Microcaldota archaeon
CATTGTTTGGAAATGATGAAAGAAGAATCACTTCATTAGTATTTTATTTTTAAACCCCTGTGTGTGTGTGTGTCAATATGAAATAAGACAATTTTGATATAAAAAAATCAATGAGTATTTAACTTATCATTTAAGGCAATTAATATTTGAGCACGCATAAGTTGCAATTGATTTTTTTCCTGACAATTTAAATAACAATTATTCTTAATATAATCACAAATTTTTAAAGCCTTTGCATAATCATGTTTTTGTAAAAAAACTTGTGCCCGTTCAATTCTAACCATATTATGACATGGGTGTAAATTTAAATCTTTTAAATAATCCTGATTAGCCAAGTTGTATTGACCAAGATCTGCATAGGCCTTTCCTCTTAAAGCATAAAGATAATCAAAGTTTTCCCCACTCTTAATCAATTGCGAAAAAGAATTAATAGCACTAGTATTATTATTTAACATTAAATTATAATACCCCAGTAAATAGATCCCCAAACTGCTATTACAAGCTTCAAATATACCACTAGTTAAAATACAACTAATGGCTAAAATTAAATATGGATAAAACCTATCTTGTTTTTGAATGCCAGAAAAAATATCCAAAACTATAGCTGTTAAATTAAAATTTTTTTTGGGGACTAAATTATTCATTTCATTCATATAACACCATATTAAAAAAAAAATTTAAATTCTTTAAGAGTTTTATGGCCATTGGCAATAATTTTACAAATCAAATATTACTTTACCGATTTAGCTTAAAGTTTCAATTTCTGTTAGTATATCTTGAACATGCTCATACCGATTAGCTAATTTTAAAGCAGTAGCTTTTAAGACTATATTGTTAATTTTATCACTAATTAAATTATTTAGCTTTTGGGGATTAGCAGCCGAAATTGGGGTAGGTTCATGACCTGTCAGCAGATAAGACATAGTTGCGCCAAAGCTATATATATCGCTTTGGGTCGATACGGTTCCTTGAAACTGTTCTGGTGGCATATAAGCATGTTTGCCAACTACTTTACTAACAATAGTTACAGTATTACTTTGCTTTGCGACATTAAAATCAATAATCTTAATATCACCGTTAGTCTGTAACAAAATATTATCCGGAGTCAAATCACGGTGAATTATGGACGGATTCTGATGATGCAAATATTGCAAAACTTTAAGCAATTGAATACTAATATTAATTACTTTATTTTCTTCCATAAATCCATCTCGTAAAATAATTTCTTTTAAAGTAACCCCTTGAATATATTCTAAAACAAGGTAAGCTCGGTGATCCTGCGTAAAATAATCAATTAAGGTTACAATTTGAGGATGGTTGATTTTTTTTAAAATTTTTGCTTCAGCTTCAAATTGAGTCAAAGCATCTTTGCGTACATTTAAATCAACAAATACCGGTAAGATAAATTCTTTTAACACAACTTCCTGATTAAGCACACTATCATAAGCCACATAAGTTGAGCCTTGCCCACCAGAAGCCAGATAGCCAATTACCCGATACCGCAAATCTTTAAGGTGACAATCCATTTCTAAGGGTTTTAAACTATTGCGTTTGGGTGGACTAGCTAGCGCCTGAAGCCAGATATCGGTATAACTATGCTCGCTAGGGGTTTGTAACATTTCAATTACACTAGCATCGCGAGGTATTTGGTTACCATATTTTTCAATGGCTTTTAAGATTAATTCACGATGATTAAAATCAGTTATCGCATTTAAATTGATTTTAAATTCATTACTTGGTTTAACACTATTTAACCCTTCTAAGACATACATCCAGGTTCGCACACCATTGTGAATATTTTGCTGAATATTGGCTTGTGTATTAATATCAAAAACCAAGGTTTTATTAAGAATATTTTTCGGCGCATTATCTATACGAATATTTTTAATATTTTGCCAGTAAATAATCTCATCAACATATTTAATATCATTTACGCTACGACCAAAAGCAATACCTTGCGAATTTATTTTAATCAAAGTGGGCTTTAGTGATAGCCTGCGTAAATACCAAAATGACAAAATAATACATATTAAAATCAAAAAAAATAGTGAGCTTAAAACCTGTAAATTACTAATAATCTGAGCGGGAGCTAAAGCTTTATAACCGGAGCCATTTGCCAAATTAAGCAAATTAGTAAATTTGCTTAAAGCTATTAACAGATAATTACCAATACTTGAAAAACAAGTTAAAATAAGGATTATAATTATTAAGATTTTTTTCTTTGATCCAGGTTGATTAAATCGCTGCCAAAACCATTTTTCCAGCCCTGATTCTAATTTATAAGGAATAATAATATCATTACTTAAAGATGGATAAATTTTGCTTTCAATTTTATTTAGCTTTAAGTGACGAATTAGCTTAACGAAGGTAATTATTTCATACCAAAATATTAATTGGGTGCAAAAAAATATTATTGGTAAAACTATTGACTTAACAAAAAGAGCCATAACAATAATTAAGACATTAAGACAAATTAGACCATTAATATTGGTATAATATAACTTATGAATTTTAAGTAATTGCTGGCGTGAATATCCAGTAATTCTACTTACATAATTTTTATTCTGTAATTCTTTAAAACCAAATAAACTAGCAAATTTACGATAATAACTATATATTGGCTTAAAATAAATAAATAACCAGGATAGTGTAAAAATTTCAGTTAAACATAATAGCCTGGGAACACAAAAATCACTAAAAACCGTAAGAATTTTTAAACTTTGCAAATACAGTAAATTATTGCTTAAATACATAACTAGATTTTGATATGTTGTTAAATACAAAGATGAAGTCGGCTGAGCAAAATTAACATTAAAGATATTCAAAAAACTGGTAAGGATAATTAAAGCAATTGAAATGCCAGCATATTGCTTGATTTTTAATAAAGTCAAACCAGGGTTAATACCCAAATTAGCTTGAACAATTTTCGCTAAATTAATTAGATTGGTGGCAAATATTAACAAATTAAACAATATGCTACTTAAATAAACCGCTGATTTAAAGAATAAAAAACTTATATTTATTAATGGTGAAATATTCAAGGTATATTTATTTAATATTAAAGAAAAAAGATATAATCCTAAAAAAATTACAATTAATTTTATTGGCAATATGTCTTTAAAACTTAAACTTTGATCAGGAATATTAGATTCACTAACGTCGACATTATCTTGACTAACAATCTTGGATAAATTAGCTATTGTATCATTGGCATCAGTTTCATTATTGGCAATATCTGCATTATTGTGGCTAACACTATTATCAAGATTAACTTCTAGGGTTACATTTTGATCATTTGCAAAAATTACCAAGGAAGAATGGGTTAAG
>JAJZDT010000111.1 GCA_021851535.1 Microcaldota archaeon
CCTAATAGAATAATCATATATTATTTATATCTATCAATCTATCATATTACTATTATAAAAGCAATGTATTATTATAGTGTATTTGGTGCATATTTTGATTAATAAACGTTACAAAGTTTTTATTTTTATTGCTCTTTTAACATCATTTCTTCTTAATAATGCATTTGCATCAGGTGCTTCAAATCTCGGTGGAGGTATAGGAGGTGGAAGCAATGGATATTGCGTGAATGCGCAAGGATATGCTGGATTTTGTGGGCTTGCGGCAGTAAGCACATTCGATACGCAATATCAAGGATATGCAGGAAATGGACAAATAGTAAAGGTGGCTGCGCCCGTATCTTTGCCAATGCCAGTAACGCCAATAATACAAGCGTATGATAATAATTATGCACAATCGCTTATAACCTGCCCAGTAGATCCAAATCCCTCAAATACATCTGAGTATTTTATCTCGAATAGAAATTCATATGTTGGAGGGGATAGATGCCTTGCAAGCCTTGCACCGCTGCCGACTGCCGTAATGCTAATAACCTCAGTAGTATGGGGCGTTCCTGGAGAAATATCAAATATGGCAAATATACCACAGCAAGAACTTAATATATATAAACAAATTGAGGGCAGCGTTGCAGCCGCAGAGACATCCGCTGGCACTACATCAATGGGATCATTTTTGGGATTTAGTTATTTTGAAAAGGGATGTAGCTATCTTTGCGTGATAGTTTCAACACCTGCGTCTGCCGTAACACAATACTACATAGTCAATATAGGAAATGCAAACGTACAAAATATCGCATACTCTGGAGAATCTAATATACAGGGAAGCAGCTATAATATATCAAATGGGTATAATACGCAATCATACATATTCCAGCAGTTTCCTTCTTCAACGCAAAAAGGAGTATGGAGCTGGAATGCAAATTTTGCTGATTTGAGCAATGCAAACCTCAAAGATCTATCCTCAACAAAAAGTATAAACAATCTTATATTTTACACATATAGCATGCTCTATGTTCCTCCATATGAATATTATTATTGGTTCTGCAAATACACTTACGATTATACCGTAACCGCAAACATAAATTATATACACAATGCGAATGTAACAATACCACTCTCCAAAATGACCCAACAGACAACAAATTATGGAAGCGTTGGAGGACTAAATATGCCATATACGCAAACAATAACAAATGGTCCAGCATGTACAGGCTCTGTTAGTTTTGGAGGAGAATGTCCATTTAGTTCGCCGACATGTCCTAATCTTTTGTATAGAGGTGGCACAGTGGTCACCTGTACTGGAAATACTGGAACAGATGGCCTTGTAATAAACGGGGGGAAATTCTATTTAGTATCAACAGGCGGTGGCACATTAAATTATAACGGAAAATCCTATTACAACCTTAACGTCTATAGTGCGAACGCCCAAATAAACGGGGACGTATGCCGCATATATAATTGTAGAGTATTCTATAATGAAATATTCTTTTATCCTACAAATCCGGGCCCAATAGGCGCCAACTGTGGAGGAGGATTTAGATTCTACTATAATAACAAATACTGGTGCTCCGCGTCAAGCGGGGGTGGAGGCCAGACAGGCATACCAATACCAATAGTATTTGGAACAAACATAAAATATTATTGGATAGCATATAGAATATGCACTAATTTTGATTATAGCTGCACATACTCTATGGGGTATTTGACACTACCGCAATGGACCAATACCACCATAGTGCCATATCTTACATACAACATAAGTTTGCCTTCAACATACAGCGACATAAACAATCAATTGACATTTTTGAATAATTCATATGATATATACAGCCCGCATAATTTCTTAGACCCAGGCAATTATCTTGACCCATATCCTATATATACAGACTCACAATTATTGTTCAATTATAATGGAACGCTTGCCGAATTGCCATTAAATTTCACGTCATTTAACAGATCTAATTTTAATACACTATCCAACATACCTAAAAATACGCTTATGACCACCATAACAAGTGGCAGCGCCGCAGGACTAGGAGCGGGGCAGTCATTTGCAAACTTTCAGACGGATGGAGGTTATCTTTTTGGCAGCATAAAGAATCCAGATTTCATAACATCTTCGCCTAATGATTATATATATGTGCTAAATTACTCATACCAATGCGGCATATTCTGCATACATAAAACAACAAACGCAAATCTCTACATATTAAGGCTAATACCAAATGGAGATTTCAACATGACAAATGCGCAACCAGACACACTCCCATCATCTAGTTCGCCAAATTATCAAACATCATTAAACAACTGGAAAATGGAATGGGAAACGTATTGGAATAACTCACTGGTTGTACAATCAAGCAACTTATATATTGTAGGAGGTTCCACATTATCAACAGTAAATAGCGGCGCGTTCGGATACACAACAGGATTTTGGAGCTGGCTATTAGGAAGCAGCAGCGCAAAGGGAACATTTAGCTTCCTGCCAACCGCCCTAACAACAGATTATTCCGGGGACCTATTTATAGAAGGAAAGCAGCAGCCAACACAAACATTAGTCATAGGAAGAAGAAGTGCAAATGGTGATACTACAGAAAACGTAATAACAACGCCTAGCGGATACCAGGCATCAAACGAATTCACAGCATCGCCAGGAGGACAATATCTATTTTTAGCAAACATAAAATATGGAAATATCTCAATATTTAATGGCGCAAATTTAACATACACAGGAAATATATCATTATCATATTCAACGCCTCAGAATAATTTAAATATAGCCGCATATTTGGCAAAAGGCGGACCATATGGAAGCGCCACAGTTGCAGGGACATATTATACATCAAAAGCTGTGAACGACATAGCGGCATACCATCATCCAATATCCATATTCGAATCGGATGGCGTCTTATACGTACTAGATAACTGGAGTTTTACAGTTACAACAAGCGATGGGCAAGTGGAGAATTCAAAGATGTTAGTTTTACGCGCATTCTCAGGAAATGGCATAGAGATACCAATAGACTCATTTAATATTAATGATCTGCTTGGAACAACAACAGGGGCAGCGCCAAGCGGCGCTGAATTGTCAGGCATAAATTTCCCGCCATATGGATGGGTAATATCAGCAAACATATCTGTCGGAAATAACAAATACATTACGTATTGCGCCGTAGGAGGAAGCAATGGCTGCACATATACGCCTCTAACATTGCCTGTACATGCTGGCATATCTACATACCCACAAGCTAGCATTAGAGGTAATAATGGATACCAACCTATTGGTCCATTAGTCTTTAATGTAAATCCAAATATGCGA
>JAJZDT010000125.1 GCA_021851535.1 Microcaldota archaeon
ATTCACTTTTATAAAGATAAAATCAAGGCCCTTTACATCAATTCGCATAAAAATCGATGCTGTAACTCCAAAAAAGTTTTCTGAAAATTTAGAACATGAAATTTCAAGTGCAATAGAAAAATATTTACCGGAAAAACCAATAATAAAAGTGAATGTTTCTGGTAGTATAAATAAGGGCTTTAAGCGGCTTGATATGCCAATTCGATCTATTCAGGTACGCTTTGAGAATAAAGCCTATCTTGAAATAGAGACAAAGGATCTTGTTGATATGGAAACTGAAAAACAGATAGCAGATATACAAGAAGGCAAGATGTATGGTCAATCAATAAAAGAATACGGCGCAAATCTATTCCGCTCAAAACTAACAGAGCACAACTTTGATATAAATATTAATGTGATGGAATTATTTGCAATACTCTGCTCACCAAAGAAAGAGCGGGCCTTAAAGGAGGCAAATGAATTCTTCAGTAGAATAAGTAATCCTATCTCTTCTTAGGTTGTTCCTTTTTAGGATGTTCTTTTCGCTCTTCAATTCCAAGCGCCTTATTTATAGCATCCTTATTATGTGGGTCAATCTTTTCACTAAGAAATTCAAGATGGGCTGTATTACAGCGTCTCTCTTTTTTATTTCTAAGACTAGATACTATCATTACAAAATTGTGGTCTAATACTTTAGTTACAACTGCTTTGTTACCTGCGTCTCTTCCATATCTCTTTATACATATTCTTCCTTCTTCTAACAACATATAAAACACCATATAAATTAATGCGCAACTAGCTGCATTACAAATTTTCTCTGCTTTATGCTTATATCATCAAGCTTCATATCCCCATTCTCTATTCTGCTGCCTAGTGTTATCACATTGGCTGTGCAGTTTGCGCATAATACACCACCAAAGAGCCTACTGTTGCTTCTTCTGCTCTTACCGCCCTTTTCACTTATATTAATACCATTAAGTTCGGTGCTGCATATAGCGCAGTGCGGCGCAGAATTTCTGCCTCTCTTATAATGTATTACATTTCTTCCTTTGATAGTGATTCTGTTCACTTTTTTGAAACTACTTGATCTAAAACGTGGTTCTGGCAAATAAACACCTATATCTCTCTATTTTAATAATAAACTATTTATTGGTTTGTGACTATTCTATTGTCCCTGTAAATTAGCTTCCAATCTCATCTCTTCCTTTGATTTCTTTCTATCATAAATAAGTATAAAGGCTGTCATAATTATACCAATGATGAATGTTATTGAAAAAAAGAAGCTCTGATATGTCATATTTGGGAATACAAAATTGATTGTATCCTTTACGAATCCCATAGAATTTGCAAAATAGGGAAGTGCAACGCTATAAATTATCAAAAATATTGGAAGTACTACAATAGCAGATTTCATCTGATTTTTCATACTCTCGGTCATAAGCGGCATTATTTCACTCTGTTTTTGCATTATCTGCTCCTTAGACGCGCCATTTTTGGTCATTTCATTAAGTATTTTAGAATGTGCTTTCATCTTTCGTTGTATTTCACGTGCTTTTTTAGGATTTGATAGCTTTCTTTGAAGCGTAAATGTTCCTAATGCATAAATCATAGCTATAACTACAATTATAACCGCTACATTTGTAGGCAATGTTGTAAGTAAAATCATTTAATTACCAAATATTTCGTTGATGGCATTATGGAGTTTATTGACTGCATCATCAAGGTTTTTCTTACCATCTCTGTTTTCTATTATGTATAATGAAATATTTAAATATGCGCTATAATATGAGAGTATTGATATATCTGAAATACGCTGATTGTCTAATGTTGAGCCGTCCTGCACCTCACGTTTTCTTTTTTTATCATTAGCCCTTCTTTTAAGTACCTCATCAGTCGGCGAATTTATATATACAAGGCCTGCAATGTTCTTTAGATGCAATAGTGAGTGGAATGGTATGCCTGGAATTATTCTGGATTTTTCCTCATTCTCTATAGTAACATGTGTATCTAATACGATATTCGTATCCATTCCAGAGATTCTATAATATGCATCCTTTCTTAATTTATTCATTGTACTGCCTTCAAGCTTTTTTATTTCATCTCTATTGATTATTATATTACGTTTTATGGCCATATCCTTCATCATGGATCCCACATTAACTACTGTATAATCACATTTGCTCTGACGCATTTTTACTTTGTCTAACATTGTGGTTTTTCCAGCCCCAGACAAACCCATAACTATCAATATCTTACTGGCCATAACTTTATTTCCAAAAACAGATTTATATTAATATATGTTTGAAAATAAGAGTATACTATAATATATAATTAATATAATGTGGATGCATGCAAATAAAATGCGTAGTGTTTGATTTAGGTGGTGTAATTGTTGATTACACTGAGCAGGAATATTATAAAATGCTAAGTAAAAAATATGATATTCCATATAAAAAAATATTTGATGTGTTTGAGCATCTAATAGAATTAGAGGAATCTGGATCCATAACGCAAGAGGACCTTGAGATGCAGGCAAAAAAAATGCTAAATTTGCGGTCTAATCTTATGTGGGTAAAAGCATTTATTACATTTGGAAAGACAAATGATAATATGGTAAAATTGATTAGAAAATTACGTAAACGCTACTTTATAGGATTACTTACAAATATAAGCAGGAGTAGATATGCTACTGCGACAAAATATTTTATAAATAAATCTGATTTTGATATGCGATTTGTTTCATGTTATATTAAAATGAGAAAGCCTGATATAAACATATACAAATATATTATTAAAAAACTTGGATTTGCAGCAAATGAAATAATTTTTATAGATAATATGCCAAAAAATCTAGTTAATGCAAGAAAACTCAGCATAAATTGTATTCTATTTAAAAACTATAATCAGTTAATGCACGATCTTAAAAAATATAATATACATTTAAATTAAAAGAATAAAGAAAAAGGAAAAAGAATAAACTATTTTATTAGTCCATTCCTGGAGGCATTCCTCCTGGTGGCATACCACCACCGCCTTTGCTCTTAGAGCTGATCATGTCATCTATTCTTAATATTATTTCAGACGCTTCACTTGCGCTATATATCGCCTGTTTCTTTACTCTTATAGGCTCAAAAACACCAAGCTTTTGCATGTCTCCGATAACATTCTTATAGATATCAACTCCATATGTATTACCATCAGCGGTTCTATGTTTGTTTCTTAATTGCACTAATGTATCTATTGCATCCATTCCTGCGCTTTCTGATAATGTCTTTGGTATTATTTCTAATGCATCAGCAAATTTCTGTATTGCGAGCTGCTCTCTGCCTCCAATGT
>JAJZDT010000115.1 GCA_021851535.1 Microcaldota archaeon
TCCACTAATCCATATGTACTATAACGTAAAATCAAAAGCTTTAAATAACTATCTTATTATAATATTTATGATTCAATCATGATTCATTAAAAGATGAATCATGAACAAGACATGACAAATAAATGATTTGGGTTGTTTGATGGCAACAAAAAAAATATTAGAAAAGGAGCTCTATGAAATAAAGATGGAGTTAGAGAAGCTTGCCTCAAAGAACGTTGATAATATAGAATTGTTAAAAGAGAAGCACGCTGCGGAGGAT
Source organism: Microcaldota archaeon (assembly GCA_021851535.1). The sequence goes on from JAJZDT010000115.1 coordinate 260, forward strand.
ACCAACTCCAATATGCTTGCATTAATAAAGTTCATGATGGATGAGAATAAAAAAACAACTATGCTCATGAAGGGAATATCAGATACACTAACTCAGCTCACAAATGAGCTGAAGAGTGACCAATCTGGCGAGGCGACAGAACTTCAGGAGGGAACAGCAAAAGGTACCCGTGATATAAAGGAGCAGGTTACAGAGCTCCCAATATCTGGGCATGATGCAAAGATAATAGAGTACATACAGGTAAAGGGAATGGCATGTGCGGATGATATAAAGTTGCATATGGACTACAAGGGAAGAAATGCTGCATGCGCACGCTTGAATAGCTTATATAAACGCGGCGTATTGCAAAGATATCAATTGGGCCATAAGGTCTATTACAAATTTGATGCTGGCAAGGCGACTAATACGCTAATTATATACCCCCCGAATTAGATGGGTCTGGGTCCAAAAGGACCCTCCCCTAATTCATCTTTTTTATACACTATCAATAAATAGGTTTTCTGGCAAAAGATAGTGTTGATTAAATGTCTAATGTAACTAGCAGTGACAGTGATTTGTCGTCGTTTATATCAAGTTTGCCTTATACATATGACGTTAGTAACAAGAGTACTGATATAATATCGAATTATAATAAATACGAGGGCAAAAACATCTCAATGGCGGGCAGGGTAATAGCTATAAGAAAAGCAGGCAAATTGCTGTTTGTAGATATATTAGATCAACACGGTAAGATGCAGTGTTATTTTGATTATAATAAAATAGGAGAGGAATTATTTAAAAGTGCAAAAGGTTTAAATTCTGGGGATATAATAGGGGTTGAAGGCATAATATTTAAAACAAAACCTGGAGAGATAAGTATAAATGTGGGTACATTTAAACAGCTTTCAAAAGCCATAAGGAATTTGCCTGATAAATGGAAGGGTCTTGTGGATGTGGAATCCAGATATAGAAAGAGATATTTGGATCTAATAGTAAATCCGTCGGTGCGTGAAATATTTATAAAACGCTCTCTTATAATCAAATTGATCAGGGAATTTTTAGAATCGCATAAATATATAGAATTTGAAACGCCTGTTATACAACCTCTATATGGCGGTGCTGATTCGGAGCCTTTTAGGGTATTTGTCAATACTTTAAATGAAGAGGATTACCTTAGAATATCTAATGAATTATATTTAAAGCGGCTTATAATAGGCGGATATGAACGTGTATACGAAATTTATAAAGCATTTAGAAATGAGGATCTTGATACGACTCATAGCCCTGAATTTACTATGCTTGAGGCGTATATGGCATATGCTGATTATAATGATATGATGTCATTAAATGAAAATATGTTCAATAAAATTGTTAAGCATTTATTTGGCTCAGAAGAGCTTGAATATCAGGGTAAAAAAATAAGTTTTAAAATTCCGTTTGCACGAATAAATTATGCTGATGAGATAAGTAAGCATATAGGAAAGGATGTTATGAAATTAACAGACGATGAGCTATTTACTATTGCAGAGCGCCATGGGGTGCGTTTTGATAAGGGTAAGCGTACACGCGCACATGCCTATGATAAATTATTTAGCAATTTAGTGCAGCCAAATTTAGTACAACCAACATTCGCGATAGATTTTCCAAAGGAGACGTCTCCATTGACCAGACCTAAAAGAGGCAATTCTGCGTTAACAGAACGGTTTGAATTATATATATGTGGAATAGAATTATCAAATGCATATTCAGAATTGAATAATCCTATAATACAAAAAGAGAATTTTAGAGCAGAAGAAGAAAAGGCAGCCCTTGGGGACAAGGAGGCTGAACCATTGGATAATGAATTTGTTGAAGCTATGGAGTATGGAATGCCGCCGACTGGTGGTATAGGTATAGGTATCGATAGGTTCACAATGATATTAACAAATCAGAGTTCTATAAAGGAGGTAATAATGTTTCCAATGGAAAAGAGACATATTGGCAACCAAAAGGATACCAAATCAAATCAGTAAAAATTTGAAAAATAAAATATAAAAATAGAATGATAATTCCAAAAATGGAATTATCTGCTTAGAAGATCTGTAGTCTCTGCATTGGATACTTCAGCACTCTTTTGCCCCATATCCGAAACGAGCACAACATCTCCAACATTCTTTATGCTTTTATATAAAACACTCTTTTTTTGCAATATCTTCTTTAGATCATCATTAGATGAGCTTCTAGGTTCCTCCATAAGTATTCTGCTCACTTCACCACGCTCAAGATCTATTATCATCTCACGAACCTCTCCGAGATACTGACCAGAGTCACTATACACATCCTTGTTATATATTTCAGATACACGCATTTCATCGCCTCATTACTCTATAAAAATGTAATATATTTAAAACTATGCAATAATATGTACGAATTTAATATTAGCGGAATTGATAATTAGGCGTTAAATTAGTATATGTAAGCATATAGAGAGTAGCCTATTTAATGATCCATCTTATCTAATTTTCTACCTAACCTGTATAATTCAAATGTAATACCCATGGTTATAAATCCAAGAACGCATACTCCATCAAAGCTGCTACTTAAACTCTCACTATTCTCTTTATGTACTACTGTAAGATGTTGCGCTGTTAAATCATGTGCTTTCTTTATAGTAGTTTTATTTGGTGGTGTAGCAATAATTGCTCCCGCAGTAATAATTCCAATAATTGCACCACGTCTTAAAATGGTTGAGAGATTGCTATGTTCACTATTGTTGGTCTTTGTTAATTCTGCCATAGCTAAATTCTATTTTTTCAAATATAAATAAATATCGACATATAAAAAATTAAAATCAGACCATGAGTTAAATGTTTGCTAAAAACACCGAAAGGTTTAAATATATATTTATTCACTATTAGATTACTAGTTATAGAAACCTTTAAAAGCTTTATCCTATTTTGAGGAGAAAAATTGGTGTATAAACGTGGCAAACGAAAAAAAT
>JAJZDT010000013.1 GCA_021851535.1 Microcaldota archaeon
GAGACTGAAGAGGCAAACAGCGCATTCAATTATGTACTATTAATTATAGGGATATATTTTGTAGTGTACGGTATTTTATATTCAATGTATTTTAATGGTTCAAGCACAGGATATTCGTATATAAGTTCAGTAACTATCGATCAAGCTCTTCTTGTACCTACTATAATTGTAGGTCTTCTAGCTGTAATAATCGCATCTATAAAAATAAAGAGCAACGAGGAAATGGAGAGCGGTTTTATAGGCATTCCCTCATTCATTGTGGGTCTTTATGGGGTTTTTTATGGTGCTGGAATGATAAGTTTTGCGCTCCAAAACAATATTGTGCTCTTTATGCTAGAAGGGCTTTTTATGGTTGCTGGAATTGCTGGTACTCTTTCTATTGTGCTTGTCACGAAGAAACGCAAAGGAATGGCTTTTATAATAATCGTGCTGCTAATCATTGCTGCAGTTATAGCTATAATTCTTGGAATGTACTCTGTTTATATCGGTAGTGGGTACATCTGGCAAAATAACCGCCTTCCTAACCCATTTGAGGCTTTATAATATCTTTAGATATGATAAGCGTTAATTTGCTTATCGTATACTGCATAAAATTTTTACAACCCTAAAGCGTCCAAAACTATTTGGGATGGGTATATTTGATTGTAACTAATAAAAATATCTATTAAGAATTGTTGTTTTAATTCTGTTTTAACGCAAACACATAAATATTATTTAAAGCAAGTAAGTTACGGTAATAAAAATGACATTAACAATTACAAAAAAAAGAACATATTCCCCAATAGGTTGCAATATCCCAAAGCGCAATAATGATGATGCAAGCCAGGTTGAGACATTTGAGTCGGATTTAATGCCAAATGAACCACAAGAGCGCAATACGCCAAATACTAAACCTACTAATACTAATGTAGAGGAATTTGAGGTTAATCGCGTTCATATTGATTCAAATGAATAATAAGGTGTATATATGCAAAAAAATTTGAAGAGAACCGAGAATGAGCAGAAGCATAAATCTTGCTTAAGAAGGAATTTAGATAATACTTCTAAAGTAAATACTGAAAATAACGAGAAAAAGTCATTGCAACGATATATCCAGGGGGATTCATCTATAGCACCAATTGACTCTCATTATGACAATTCAGACTTATTATTATATTAGAAGTAGTATTCGTTTTAATACCTCTTTCTATTTATATTCGTAATTTTTTTGATTATATTTTAACCTATTTTTTCTTTCGAGATTAAAAAAAGTATACTATTTATAGATTACTGCCTAACTAGGTCAATCTTTAAACAAAGTAGTTTATACTGTATTTAAATATATTATTTTTGTTAGAATTATTTGGGGGACAAAATGGAAGCCGAAAACATTTCTAATGGGTTTAAAGAGGTAAAAAAGCGAGATGGCAGTATAGCTGAGTTCGATGGTCTTAAAATAACCAATGCAATACGTAAAGCGGTTCTTTCTACTAGGGGCAGTATAGATAATATTAATATCGAGAATATAACAGAGCAGGTAATTAAAGGAATAAATATCAGATACAATTCTTATAAGTTGCCCGATGTTGAGGGTATACAAGACTTAGTAGAAACTACACTCATGTCTGTGGGGCTATATGATGTTGCAAAAGCATATATACTATACAGGGATAGGCGAAAGAGCATACGGGAGTCTAAAAAAAGAGAAGTTCTATCAAAAATAGAGCGCGGAGAATTAAACGTAATTAAGCGCAATAATTCAAAACAGACATTTAGCGAGAATAAGCTGCGAAAATATTTAACGATGGCATGTAAAGGGTATGAAGGAGTTGTTGATGTTGAAAATATACTAAAAGAGTGTGAATTCGGCATATACGATGATGTGCCAACCAGCCAGATATCTGACCTTCTTATACTCTCACTTAAACCATTTATAGAAAAAGATCCTATTCCATACTCTGTGATAACCTCCCGTCTTTTCCTAGCACCTATATATAAAGAGGTGTTAACACATAAATTTAACGATAATAATCTTAATGAGGTATATAAAAGCGCATTTAAAGCGGCAATAACAAAAGGGGTTAATCAGAATATACTATCAAAAGAGATGTTTAATTTCGATTTTGATATTTTATCAAATGCGCTTGTTCCGCAACGAGATGAGATGATTGCATATCGTGGGTTGCAAACATTATATGACCGCTATTTTATCAAAGACCATTTAACTCAGAGTATTTTAGAGCTACCTCAATTTTTCTGGATGCGCGTCGCAATGGGACTTTCAATTAATGAAAAGGAAAGAGAAAAGACAGCCATAGAATTTTATAATATGCTTTCTACACTTCGCTTTGTAAGCTCTACGCCTACTCTGTTTCATTCAGGCTTTGTGCACTCACAACTCAGTTCTTGCTATATAACAACAATTGATGATGATCTGCACCATATCTTTAAGTCGATAGCTGACAATGCACAATTAGAGAAATGGTCTGGAGGATTAGGAAATGACTGGACACGCGTGCGTGCTACTGGGTCATTTATTAAAAGTACAAAGGTTGAAAGCCAGGGCGTTATTCCATTTTTAAAAATAGCAAATGATACGACACTTGCAATAAATCGTAGTGGAAAGAGAAGAGGGGCCACATGTGCATATCTAGAATTATGGCATTTGGATATCTTTGATTTTATGGATCTTAGAAGAAATACTGGAGATGAACGCAGAAGAACACATGATATGAATACAGCTACATGGATTCCGGATTTATTCATGAAACGTCTCATAGAAAACAAGGAATGGACATTGTTTTCTCCAAGCGATGTTCCAAATTTACACGATCTATATGGTAAAAGATTTGAGGAGCAGTACGTGAAATATGAACAAATGGCAGATACACATATTATAAAACAATTCAAGAAAATTCCAGCATCTGAACTATGGCGTAGATTGATAACTTCTCTATTTGAAACAGGCCATCCATGGATTGTATTCAAAGACCCCTGCAATATACGATCCCCTCAAGATCATGTTGGCGTCATACATAGTTCTAATTTATGTACAGAAATAACTCTTAATACCTCAAATGACGAGACTGCGGTATGTAACTTAGGTTCTATAAATTTATCAAAACACATAAAGAATGGTAAATTAGACGCGCAGATGCTAAAAGAGAGTATCACTATCGCAATGCGCATGTTGGATAATGTAATCGATATAAACTT
>JAJZDT010000140.1 GCA_021851535.1 Microcaldota archaeon
TAAAGATACTTCCAATAATAGCTATAATACCAAGCCCGGCAGTTATATAAATAATACGGGATTTTTTCGCTTCGTTTAATAAAAACGTAATTAAAAGTAGGCTTATTGCAGTTGCGACAATAATTGATATTACAAGACCTGATATGCCTATTTGCGATATGGTGTTAAGAAGTGTATGTCTGCTCGCTATCCATGTAAGTATAACAGCTCCGCTTGTAGCAAATATCATATCAATGAAGGATAGCCTAAATGCCTCTGCAGCATCCATATTCATGAGGAGTAGTGTGCTGGTCGTTGCCCCAGATCTGCTTACTCCGGGAAGTGCAGCAAGACCTTGTGCAATCCCAACAAAAATATAATCTAATATATTCATATCTTTGAGCGTTTTTCTATTTTTATTTACTGAATACTTTGAGCGTGCAATTTTTATCAATACCGCATCTAATATAAGCACTAAACCAATGATTAACATCGGTATTCCTATATTATAAATTCCGTTAAACGAATCTACAACAATATATATCGGAGCTCCTATAATCCCAGTTACTATTGTAGATATGATTACGTAATTAAACAATTTTTTGCTTGAATGTTTATCTATTCGTAATAAATATTTTATAAGTCCTACAACCTCACGCCTGAAATATATCACAGATGCAAGTATCGTTCCTATTTCCATAAAGAGCCCAAATGCGTATGCTGCATTAAAGCTGGTTATTTTAAGCAGGTATGTAGACGCTATTAGTATTTGCGTTTTACTACTAATAGGCAGCCATTCAGATATGCCTTGAACAATCCCAAGCACTGCACCATTATAGTTTAATAAAAGCCCTGCAATTACAACAACTATTGCAATTGTTGCACCAATTTTCCAGTCAATGAATTTATTATTCTGCATAACATCACAAAAGTCTCTAATTTAAGTAAGTAATATATCTATTCATAATACCATCAAAGTTTAAATAACTAATGTCGCAGTAAAACAGTAAGATTTTTGACAAAAACTATTTATGTTTTGAAATATAATCTAAATCAGGTTAGTGTATGTTTGTAGAAAAGCCAAAAACTGATATAAAACCAATGTTGCGCCGTGATAATCCTTTTGATGCTGATGTATCTTACACTACTATTGTTTCGAATATATTAGCGCGAGGGGAGCTCAAAGAGAATAGAACCTCAATTTCTGCAATTACTATCCCTGGCGCAATCTTTCAGCATGATATGTCTTTAGGTTTTCCACTTATTACAACAAAAAAGATGCCATTTAAAGTTATAGCAACTGAATTAGAATTTTTCATAAAAGGGTTAACGGACAAATATTGGCTTCAAAGTAGAAATTGTCATATATGGGATGAGTGGGCAAGCCCAGCAAAAGTGCGCTATGGACATGACGAAGAAACAAAGCGTAAAATGAGCATTGAGCGAGATTTAGGCCCAATCTATGGATTCCAATGGAGGCATTTCAATGCATCTTATGAAGGATATAATGAAGACTATTCTGGCAAGGGCGTAGATCAATTAGAGAATGTTGTAAAAAAATTAAAGAACGATCCAAGTGATAGAAGAATGATTGTGAGTGCTTGGAATCCACAACAAATATATGCTATGGCACTTCCACCCTGCCATTATTCATTTCAGATAACCGTTATAAATAAAACAATACATTTACTATGGAATCAAAGATCTGTAGATACAATGATCGGCCTCCCATTTAATATAGCAAGTTATGGCATTTTACTCCATCTTCTTGCGAAAGAATCCAATTTAAAAGAAGGCATACTTACTGGGTTTTTAGGTGATGTACATATATACCAAAATCACATAGAAGGAGCCAAAAAGCAAATAGAAAGAGATATTATACATGAATTACCCACCATCAAAACAGAAAAGTTTAGTAGTATTTTTAATTGGGAGGCTTCTGATACAACAATTCATAACTATACCTCCTATCCATCAATAAAATTTGATATAGCTGTATAATTATGGCAATAATTCCCTCATCACGTATCATTCCGATAGAATGGATAGATGAAGCTGTTAAAATACGCTGGCTTGATAATACTAAAATTCCATTAGAGGAGAGCTATAATGAAACTTCTAATTTAAATAGGTTATCAGAAGCGATAAAGAATCTTGAAATCCGTGGCGCTCCTGTCTTAGGGGAAGCTGGTGCGTTTGGCGTTGCGCTTGCAGCGGCAAATGCAAAAAATATAAATGAAGAAATACTTAAAGAGGTAAAAGAGGCCGCAAGGATGCTTAGCGCAACACGCCCAACGGCAGTAAACCTATCTTGGGGCATAAATAAAGTATTAAAGAAGGTTGAACAAGCATATGAAAATGGTGAGAGTGCGCAGCAGATGAAGATGAGTGCATTAGACGAGGCAAAGAGAATTAAAAAAGAAAATATACTATCAACTTATAAAATAGGGGAGTTTGGGCGAGATCTTATAGAGGATGGCGATACATTGATGACGGTGTGCAATGCTGGCGTTCTTGCATGTGATGGAATAGGAACTGCGACGGCACCTATGCGGGCTGCATGGGCGCAAGGAAAACGTTTTGATGTTATAGTAACAGAAACAAGACCTCTATTACAGGGTTCAAGACTTACGGCATGGGAGCTAAATATTGACGGAATTCCAACAAAGGTAATAACAGATAATGCTGCGGCGCATATAATCGAGAGTAAGAAAGTAAAAACAATTTTTGCAGGCGCCGATCGCATATTAACTGATGGTTCTGTATATAATAAGATAGGAACATTTCAACTTGCAATTCTTACAAAGCATTTTGGCAATATGAATTTTTATGTGGCTGCGCCGATATCAACAATAGACCCGTATAGTACGCAAGAAGAAGTTAAAATAGAGCAGAGGAGCGAATGGGAGGTAAAGAATGTAATGGGTAAGGTATTAATTGCGCCCAATAGCGTAGGTGCATTAAATCCTGCATTTGATAAAACACCGCCAGAACTTATTAGTGGCATTATAACAGAGAAAGGAATTGCGCGCTTTCCATATAACAACTCAATACCAAAATTACTTATTTAAATTTTATTCCTTATCTTCTTTTTGGATATATTTTATTATAAATGCCATACGTATGCTATTTGGAGTTAGTCCTATCATTTCAAGGATCGTTTTCATATTTGCTACATTAATATCTCTACCACTCGCGATAAGGAAATAATAAA
>JAJZDT010000071.1 GCA_021851535.1 Microcaldota archaeon
TTTGCTTTCTATCCTTGTCTACTGCTTGCTGAAAAGATAATGGCATTCATATCAGAAAATGGCCGTCGCATGAGTGAGGAGCTTGCGGAAGAGCGCGGACCATTCCCTGAATTTAAGAATAGTATTTGGTATAAACTTGGCAATAAACCACTAAGAAATTCAACAGTGACAACAATAGCTCCTACTGGTACTATTAGCATAATAAGTGGTGGCGCATCGCAGGGTATAGAGCCTATGTTCTCTGTAGTTTATATGCGAAATGTTAAGGATAGTTTAGGTTCAAATCTAATAGAGATAAATAATGAATTTGAGCGCTATTCACTCGAGTATAACTTCTATTCGGAGGAACTTATGAAAAAGCTTGCTGGAATGACATCAATACAGGAGGTCGAGGAGATACCAGAAAAAGTGAGGGCGCTCTTTGTAACAGCACATGATATAAGTTCAGAATGGCATGTACGTATGCAGGCTGCATTCCAAAAATATACGGATAATGCTGTTTCTAAAACAATAAACTTCCCAAATCATGCAACACCGCAAGATATTGAGAATGCGTATAGGCTCTCATATAAACTTGGCTGTAAGGGCATAACTGTGTATAGAGATGGAAGCAAGTTTGTACAGGTTTTGCAAGCAGTAGACAAGGATAGAAAGCAAAGCTCATTAATTGAATCTAAAAGGCAACATGAAAATAAGTCCGCCGAGGTATCAATGTCTACTATAAAGGAGGGTGCGCCAAGTTATGTTTTTGCTCCAACAAAGGAAAAGGATTGTGAGCAGTGCGGTTCAAAGATGGTTGCATCAGAGGGATGTTTTACATGTCCAAAATGTGGATTTAGTGAATGCAGCTAGTCCTATTCTATTTTTTGCTTTTTTTATGTTTTTATTTTAATTATCAAATAACGCTTACTAGAAGATATATTAAGAGCGCAATGCCCATTGCTGCAAGGCTTAGATTTCTGCTCTTATTAAATAGTTTTTGCGTTCTGAGTTTTTTTCTTAAATATATGATGCTAACATAAATAAGCATTATATCTATAATGCCGATTGAAATTATGTAAAATATATTATTATAAAAAGCGCCCTTTATGAAAAAAAGATATATGCTTAAAATAATAGCAATCAGATATAAAAGAGCGGAGATAATTGCGCTATAGTACACGCCAATGTATTTTGGCAGGCTTTTAACGCCCCTTTTTCTATCGCCTCTATAATCTCTAATAGTTCCATGTATCTCACGTGCAAGCCCACTTACAAAAACTGTTATTGATATTATTATTATAGGATAGCTTATTGTATAGGATGCAACATAGCTTCCATATATGAATGGTATCATCATAGATAATCCAATATACATATTTCCAATTAGAAACATCTCCTTTAGTTTATAACTGTAAAGGAAGGCTAAAATTGCAAATACAAGTGCAATTGCAAACGCGCCGCTACTTATAAAGAGGCTTGCAAATACTCCTATAATAAATGATGCAATTGCAATATAAAAGGCGCTTTTTAGAGATATGCTTCCATTTACAAGCGGTCTGGTTGTTTTTTTATTTAGTCTGTCCACTTCAATGTCAAAATAATCATTTATCGCAAATGACCCCATGCTTATGAATATGGGGGTTATAAAACTTAAAATTAAAATAAAATATGAAGGCAATGTTCTACTAGATATCAGCTCTGATGCAAGCACAGCTATTATAAGCATTATACTATGCTCTATTCTTGTTAATTTTAATATGGCCTTAATTCTTGAAAACATATAAATTCTTTCTATGTTGATTTTAAATAACCTATCGTTTCTGGTGCAAGAATGTATAAAGCAAAAAGACTCCAATCGGCAATAGAGCTAATATCTGTATACTCCTGGGCATTTATAATACTTGGAATATTCGTTGCAGCCGTTCTTGTAATAACCTCAAATCCGCCTCAAAATTATGTTTCCTCCAGCTGCTTTATAACCCCATCTTTTAATTGTCAGGGTACAATATTAACTACGTATTCAAGAACAAGCCCTATAACATATATGATATTGTTCAATAATGGGTTAGGTTCCCCAATATATTTTGCCCAGAATGCAATAAATTTAACAACAACTAATATTGGATATATTGGAACTCAATATACAAATGGCACATGCTCACCAAGACTTGCATCTGTCGGTGCAAGAGTCTTATGTACTGTAGATATTTCAGGAACTCAGGTACCGCCACTTGGTTCTATGACCTCTATGCGATTTTTAATAACCTACGCGATATGTAATGCAAATAGCATTTCAAAATGCCCGAACGAGCAGTATCAAACTACAGGTAACTCATACCAAGAATTATCCGATTCTACTGCAAATTTTGAGAACATAACACTCTATACAAGTCCTGGAAGCGGCTTAATTTATATGAATGGCATTGCATATGTGAATAATACAACTATTGAAGTTTCAAGCGGCAATTATATAATATACGCAAGCCCCCCCACTAGCTATACATTTAATTCATGGAACCCATTTGGTCTTATTGGCGTTTCATCAGGTGCCTCTCAAAATACCACGCTTGTTGTAAATGGGTATGGAAGTATAACGGCAAATTTTATAAAATAAGAATATTAAAATTTAAATTACAAATTAATTCCATGTAATAGTTTAAAGACACAATCAGTAAAAAGCATCTAATTAATTTGATAGGTGGATATTCTAAGAATTATTTCTTCTAACAACTCTATCATACTTTCTTTTTGTTGCGCTAAGAACAAGCCCTACCAGATCATTAGGGTTATCTATATTTACTACCATACCTCCGCTTTCTTCTATTTTGTTTGCAAAATTATCTCTTGAAGCTATTTGCAATAAAATAAACTCATTGCCCTCAGTTATTATCTCATTACAGGACTTAAGTGCTTCATCACTATTCATTATCTCACCGTCACTTATCATAACAGCCATAAATTTATCTCTTTTGGTTTTTAATGTTTCATCTAATATTTTTGGGTCTAATACCGTTCCATTACCTTCATAGCCCTCAAAAAGGTTTCTTTTTATACTACTCAATTCGTAGTAACTGCGCCATCCAGACCATGTAGTATTATCACTAAATTGTATTAATCCATAATTAAGGAAAGATGCTTTTTTTACTTTTTCCAAATAATCTATCATCGAATAAAAATAGTCTATCCTCTATATATTG
>JAJZDT010000093.1 GCA_021851535.1 Microcaldota archaeon
TGTTGATAGGTTTATAGAGTTTATCTATGTTAATTAATGGCAGATCTGGATCAAATATATACCCATAATCCTCTTCATACTCCTTCTTTCTCATTGCTGTTGTCATTTTTGTTGTCTCATCAAAATGACGCGTCTCTCGTTCTATTTTTTTATTCATCCTGCTCATGCCCTTTTGCCTTATTTCCTCGTAGCTAAGAGCCTTTTCAACATTTTCAAATCCTGTTATATTCTTTATCTCAACGCGCTCTCCATCGGAAGAGATGTTTGCATCAACTCTAATAGATGCTTCTTTTGAAGGATCATAAATGCCTAAATAATCAAGAATTGATGAGATCTTCTCAAGCAGTAATCGCGCTTCTTTTGGTGATTTTATGTCAGGTTCTGTAACTAATTCGGCAAGTGGAGCGCCAGCCCTGTTGTAATCTATTAAAACATATTTTGTGGTTGAAATGCTGCCATTTGCATAAACAATACGTGCGGGGTCCTCTTCTAAATGGATTCGCCTTATTTTTATTTCATTATCATTTATGCGTATACTACCGTTTGTGGCTATTGGTATCTCATATTGGGTTATCTGGAAATTTTTAGACATATCTGGGTAAAAATAGGTCTTTCGTGAGAAGTATGATTCTTCTGATATATTGCAATTAAATGCAAGGCCCATCTTTATAAGATATTCAACGGCGCTTTTATTTAAAAGCGGCTTATATCCTGGCAATCCTAAGCATATAGGGCATGTCTCTTTATTTGGCTCTTTTTCTTGGGAATTAGTGCTGCAGCTACAGAATAATTTACTTTTCGTATTTAGTCTGCAGTGGATCTCAAGCCCAATCTTAGTTGCCATTTAAATTCCTCTCAGCTACTGCTGCTATCTTTATTATTTTGGATTCATTATAATGATCGCCAATTATCTGCATGCCAATGGGCATTGATTGAACGGTGCCTATAGGCAATGATATTGTTGGAATGCCAGACATATTAGGTCCTATTGTAAGCTTATCCATATTATAATTTTCAAGTGGAGTTAATTTTTCAATCTCATCAAAACGAGGTGCGATAATTGGCATTGAAGGCGCAACTAAAGCGTCAAGATTTTTGAAGCGCTCTTTAAACTCGTCTATTATGAGCCTTCTGACTTTCAATGCTTTCATATAATATGCGTCTCTAAATCCTGCAGCTCTTGCGTATGTTCCTAATATGATGCGACGCTTTGCCTCACGTCCAAAACCCTTCTCGCGTATATCTGAGAAGTACTCTGAGAAGCTTCCATCCACATAATTTTGCATTCCATAACGTAATCCAGAATATTTGGCAAGATTTGTGGAGGCCTCGCTCATAGCTATTAAATAATAGCTTGGCAGTGCATATGGTGTTAGCTTTAATGAAATCTCGCTAATTATGGCGCCATCGCTCTCAAGCTTATTAACATTCTCCATAATAGCTTTTGTTATTCTGCTATCAATATTATCAAAATATTCTTTTGGTATTCCAATGCGCATGCCATTTATGCTATTTGCTTTTGCGTACTCCTCAAAATTTTCGTCCTTTACATTACTGCTTGTAGTATCTTTAGGGTCATATCCTGATATATGTGTTAAGCCCAATGCTGCATCATATACATTCTTTGCAATAACGCCTATCTTGTCCATACTATTTGAATAATCAATAAGTCCATATCTAGAAACCCTACCATAAGTTGGCGTAATACCAACAGTTCCTGTAAATGCCGCTGGAGCTGTTATACTGCCTCCTGTAGATTCTGCTATTGCAATATGTGGAAAATCTGCAGCCGCGCTTATGCATCCTGCGCCTCCAGAGCTGCCACCGCAGCTTCTATTTGGATCATGCGGGTTTCTAGGAATCTCATATGCGCAATTTGTGGAGAAGGTGCCAAAGCCAAATTCATCCTGGGCGGTCTTTCCAATAATTACCCCGCCACTCTCCTTTATTTTTTTAACAGACGTTGCATCAAATGGCGGTATGTAATTATCAAGTATTTTTGAGCCTGCTGTAGTTCTAATGCCCGCTGTGCAAATACAATCCTTTATTGATATAGGAAGTCCATAGAGTGCGCCATGTTTTTTTGGTAATGTTGGTTTATCAACTATTGTAATAAAAGGTGCATACTTTTTTTGTATAATGGCCAATTTTTCATTTATTGTTTCATAAAATTCAGCAATATCTATATTACCCTTTATACTATCTGATACAAAATCGGCTGCACTAAGATTTTTTGTTATTAATTGCAACACCCTTAAAGAATTTTTGGACCTACAATATAGCCCTTCTCATTTCTTTTTGAATTTGAGAGCGGTTCCCATACCGTTTCATTTATAATATCCTCTCGCCATACATTGCTAACCTTATTTGGATGATAAGCGGGTGCAATACCTTTTGTATCAACCTTATTTATTATGTCAAATGCGCTTAATATCTCTGTAAGCTCTTTTGAGAATAATAGCTTTTCCTCATCCGTCAAATTAAGCTTTGCTACATCACATAATCTGTTGATTAACTCTATGTCTACTTTCGAATAATCGCTCATACAATAGTTATATGCAAGAAAGCTTTTATTCTTAACTATGTATATCCCGTCGGGGTGATTCGAACACCCAACCTGCCGGTTTCTGCCATTTAAGGCAACACTTTCTAACTACAGCCGGCCGCTCTGCCATTGAGCTACGACGGGGTATATTATAAAAGCCGAACAAATTAAAATATCTTTTGATATATTGATGCCATTTAAATTTATAGCTTTAGGTTTATATACTTTATAAGGGACATAATATAAAAGAGTATAAGATATAAATGCCCAGCATTAAAAAAGGGGAAGCGCCGAAGGTGGTATCGAGCAAAGAATTGATAAGAAGACAGCATGCGCTTCCGATAACATTTTATACATTAAAGGATAGAACGCTTGCGATTGTTCATAAACCTACATTTTTGGATGCGCTTCTTGTTGTAGTGGCATTTCTTGCAATAGTTGTGGGATTTCCATATTATCCGCTCATATATGTGATTCTAATACTCCTTGCGCTTTTTGCAGCAACAATATATCATCCCTTTTTGGGGCTAATATTTCTTATGATATTCGTATTTCCAGTACTTGTATATCAGATGGCAGCTATCGCATGGCTCTTTCTTTTTATAATTTCATTAGCTCTCGTATTTGGATAC
>JAJZDT010000039.1 GCA_021851535.1 Microcaldota archaeon
TCTGCTATGTATTCCTTGAAGTCCATAGAATCAGATATATTTTAAGTTACCCCTATTAAAGCCTTTTCATTGGACTTCGTTATTTGTTTATTTTACTAAATAGGTCATGCAAATGTTGTTAGCTGTGAAAATCCCATTTATAACATCCTTGCTATAAATGAACCTATTGCTGCAAATATAGGTATTGTAAGATTGTCATTGAATTTATAAGAAAACCAATCGGCAAGCATTCCAAAAAATGATGGAAGTATTGATAGAAAAATATTATTAGTCAATGCAAAAAGTATAGTAGCACATACTATAAAGCCTATAGATGTTGCAACTATAGAGCGGCGTATTCCAAGTGCTGCTTTAGATATACCACTAACAGGATCCCCTATTGATAAAAGAACCGTTGCAAAAAGCCAGCCTGAATAATTAAATACTAAAAGTGCTATTGTACTTCCTATTATCCAATATGGTATTCTATACCGCCTCCATTCACTTTTAATTCCATTTCGCTGAATTGACCTTGAAAAATACTTTATAAGATAATATGTTGGGGTTTTCATGCCAAAATTTATTCTTAAATACTCAGATATTAGCATCAACATTAAGTATGCAAATGAAGATACTATCGCAATGCTATAGGGAAGAGAAAAATAGATGAATATAAATGGGTACATAGTAAGCAGCATATGCGCCATTTTTCTTTTTATCTCAAATATTATTTTTTGATTCACCGCCTAATCATCTCATTGATACACATATTGCATTTCTGCACAGCAAATAGTGGAGTTGTATCATTTGCCACTGTTACATTTGACATTTTAATTATTGAACGTATACCAATATTTAACTTATAGGAATCGCGCTTGGCACAAACCTCCCTTGCTTTTAGTATATCTAACTGTTTTCTCTGCGCTATGCGCAGTATACGTAAATATTTCTGAGCGGATATGTTTACTATTATAGTGTGTCGATCGATATGGGCTTTTATAATTTTAGCAAGATTAATATCATATAAACCATCAATTATTATATTCTCATCATGCACTCTTATAAGGGACAATATCGCATCATTTGCATTTTTAGATGCTTTTGATATGCCATATTTTTCAAGATACTCGTATGCGGACATATTAGAATCCGATGCAATTTTATGCACTATGCTGTTAAATGAAACGTAAAAATAATTATTATCAATGGATATACTGCTTGCAATGGTACTCTTACCAGTTCCGGAAAACCCAGTAAATGAGATTATTGCCATTATTGCAACCCCTTTTCCATAAATTTTTTAATACCATCCTCAATGTTATTTGCTTTTAGTGCTTTTTTAATAGTAAACCACTCGAAAGATTGATGCTCATTGTTTAATTTCACATCAGTTGATATTGTCCCAAAGTAGTAGAGCTTTAAAACATGATATTTAACAGTTTTTAGTTCTGTTATTCTTGTCTGCATTCCAGCAAATTTTATATTTGACGCAACGGCACCTATCTCTTCCATCAATTCCCTCCCAAGCGTATCTAATGGATGCTCCCCCCACTCCATTTTACCACCAGGCAGATCAAACATTGATGGCGCCCAGGAGCTATCTTCACTGCGCTTTAAAAATAGATATTCACCTTTATCGTTTTTTAGAAATGCACTTACATGCACAATAATCTTCTTTTCTAATATCATACTAGTAGATTGTTGACAACTATTTTTAAATCTTTACAAATATTAGGATTTTTTAACTTATTCCTTATTAGTATGAAAACTATCTGATTATTTAATTTTTTCATTCTAATATTCTAAGAATATAATGGATGTATTAAATAATCGGGAGGATTTTGCCACATTTAGCGCAAAATACAAAGAGATTATATATAAAAAAATTATAAGTTATATGCCACAGGGAGAACCTCAGCACTTTAACAATGAAATAATACGTACATATATTGATAGAAAAGGCCAGTATAGAAGGCCCATATATCTTCTTGCATGGACTCAACTATATGGAGGGCGCATAGAAGACGCTTTGCTTCCTGCAGCCGTACAGCAGATATCTGAGGATTATTTTTTAATGCATGATGATTTAATTGATAAAAACATGCTAAGACGTGGAAAACCTGCGTTGCATAAATTATTTGGAGAGGAAATTGCTATAATCGCAGGGGACACAATACATATGATATTATGGAAAATGGCAATCGATGCAACACTTAGTTTAAATAGCAAAATTGGAATGACATATTTCAACAAGTTATATGACATAATGATGGTTACGCACCAAGGGCAATACTATGATATCAATAATAGCATAAATGGCAAAAGGCTCTTAGATTTCACAGAGGAGGAATATTTTAAGTCTATACATGCAAAGAGCGCATATTATTCAGTATATGGACCAATGCAATGCGGCGCCATTATAGCTGGCGCAGATAAAGAAGAAATGGAAAAAATAAAGGAGTATGGCACATTGTGCGGGAATGCATTCCAAATAAAAGATGACATATTGGATTGCATATCTACTGAGGATATTCTTGGAAAATCGATAGGTACAGATGTTAGAGAAAGCACGCGCACGCTTATATTATGGCATACTGTACATAATGCAAATGCAAATACCCTAAAAAGAATTGAGGAGATATATGCAAAGAAGAATAAGAGTGATGATGAAGTAAAATTTATAATAGATAAATTTAAGGAATTGGGCTCTATTGATTATGCCGAAAAAAGAGCCGCTAAGCTTACTGAAATGGCACTAGATGCTTTTGAAAAAAATACGCAGGAGATGGACAATGAATATGCAAAGAATATTGCGCGATCGGGCATCGGACATGTAACAAACCGAAAGAAATAGCAACATATTAAATGGCAATCATTAATGGGAATACTTTTATATTTTCTATAAAAAGATAGTTAGTGTAGATTGCCAATTTTAACATAAGTTGATTACAATGGATAATAGGGAGGAGCTCAGAAAAAAAATGCTTGAGAGAGCAAGGCAGAGTATGAAGAGCACATATGAAAAGGAGGAATTCATACTTATACAAGCAAGCAATGCATTTGAGGAATCAAATAAAAGTTACAATCTTGCAAATGAAAGGCTTAGCGAATGGTTTGGGCTATATATACCAGAACTTAAAGTGGGAAATTTTATAACGCTAGCAAACCTTGCAATAATGCTTGCGGATA
>JAJZDT010000136.1 GCA_021851535.1 Microcaldota archaeon
GAACTAGCTCCTGGTGTGTATTCTCAAGTGTAATATTACTTAATCCCCCAAATATTAACATTTTATGTGCAAATGGCGAAGGGAATTTTGTTTTTATAATTTTATATTTAATTTTACCTTCTTTTATATCATACAAAATTTGCTGCGCTCTTGGCATGTCCATTAAGTCGTAAAGTATTTCTCTGTATGTTTCTTTTAATAGAGGGAAATTTTTATCTATCTGATCTATATCTTTTAAAATCATTTGAGAATTAAGCTGTTGCTTCCTTACACCTATCTTATTACCTTTATAATTACGTAATACCATAAAACCACGTCCTGCGACATGTCTGAATCGTCTTTTCATAAGTTCTGTTTTTCTTATGTTGTGTTTTAACATAGTTGATATATTTGCACTAGATATATTGCTTATAATCTCATCTATCATTTGGCTGTTAACTATTAATTCCCCAATATTTAGGATAAATCCATTATCACTTAAAATAATATCAATATTCATATCTAATATCTCTCCTAATTCCATGGCAAATATTCTTGAAAGAATGTCATTTATTCTTCTACCAAACATAGAATGAAATATCAAGAGGTGTTTTTTATTTTTTGTACTATTCGGTTCGAATGTATCCTCTATCAAAATTAATTCATTATTAGGTATAATTTTAGTATACAAAAATTGTTCAATAAAATAATTATATATTATTTTTTTTGCATTTTTATCTATAGGCATTAAATTAAGAATCGCATCAGCTTTTTTATTTATACTTTTATTTTTTTGTTTTAATGAAAGTGTATCCCCTAGTTTTTTTCTAAATTCCCCAATATATTGTGCAAGTTCAAAACTTAAAGGCAATTGTTCTGAAAACCACGGGGGTATTGTGGGTGTTAAACTTTTTGCCGCAGCCACAATACAGCGGGTTTCCTTTGCCTCTAAAAATTCATATAATTTTCCACCAAGTGCAAATATGTCATGTTGTTTCATTTTTGTCATAAATTCCTCTTCTATACTCCCCACCCATTTTTTATCTAAGGTAAAAACGTTTATTGCAACATCATCAGGTATCGTTCCAAGGTTAAGCATATACATAACTTGTGAAAGTCTACCACGTTGATTAAATGTACCTTCCTTTTCATCATACCATATCTTACCATATACTCTATGATGCTCAAGACCCAAGTATTTTCCACCAAGGTAATTTATAGTAGCAATAAATTCATTTTTATCTAGTGTATTATAAGGATATGCTTTTCTAACAAGGTCATATGCCTCATCAACACCCCATTTTTTATTAAGAGACATACCTATAATATGTTGTGCAAGAACATCAAGGGCGTTTTTGGGTGTACTAAAAGAATCAAGGCGCTTTTTTATTACATTATCTACCATAACTGAGCATTCAATTAAATCATCTCTATCTAGTGCTATAACCTCTCCAATTGCTATAGACTTGAAAGAATGTCCGGCTCTACCTATTCGTTGCACTGCCCTACTAATGCTCTTTGAGGAGCCTAATTGTATAACATTTTCAATAGATCCAATATCAACTCCAAGTTCCAGGCTTGTGGAAGTAACTACACAGGATAATTCGCCTTTTTTGAGCTTTTCTTCAACTTCTAATCGCGTATCTTTAGATAATGAACCGTGATGGGCAGCAATATCATTTCCATAACCATACCTACTTTTTAAATTAAAGACAACTCTTTCTGTACCACTTCTAGTATTAGTAAATATAAGCGTAGATCTGTTATTTTTTATAATACTATCTATTTTTTTATAGATAGCATTATCTATATCCTTATTAGGCGTATGTACGAGGTCATTTACGGGACTTAGTGCTATAACTTCTAGTTTCTTACTCCATGATGCGTCAATGACCTTACACTCCCTTAATGTGTTTCCTGCACTATAACCAACAAGGAATTTTGCTGCTTCTTCAAGTGGATATATAGTAGCTCCAAGTCCTATCCTCACAACATTTTTTTTTACAATGGCCATCAATCTCTCAATGCTTAAAGAGAGATGTACCCCACGTTTGTTGCTGGCAAGTTCATGGATTTCATCTATTATCAGATACTCAATGCCACCAATATTTTCTATAAAACGTTTGCTGTTTATCATAATTGCAAGACTTTCAGGGGTCGTTACAAGTATGTTTGGTGGTCTAATAAGCTGTAATCGCCTCTCTTTTTGTGTAGTATCTCCTGTACGCACCCCAACACTTACTTTTTTTATATTATTTTTTATAATATCCATGCCCTTGTTTTTTATTATTTGGGCGTATATCTCATCAAGTGGCACGGATAGGTTTTTGTATATATCATTATTTAACGATCTTAAGGGGGATACATAAATGCAATATACCCTATTTTCCAGTTTACCTTCAAGTGCATAATCAAAAAGCTTGCTTATAATTGATAAAAATCCTGACATTGTTTTTCCCGATCCTGTAGGCGCGGTTATGAGCACATTAAATTTATCATTTATTAGTTTAAAAGCAAATTTTTGGGGCGGAGTTAATTCTTTAAATTTATCTAAAAACCAATTTCTCACGTATAAATTGAGTGCCGTAAGGCTTTGTTCATCACTAAATGGTTTATCTAAATATTCTATCAAGAAGTAACCTATTGCATACATTATAGATTAAAAATAAATAATAACAAAATAAATATTTGCTTTCACTTACAAAAACATATATGAAAACCCAATACCTGCAAGTCCTATTATGGTTATAAATATGATAAAAAGCCAAAAAGATCCGAACGCTTTTACTTTAGAGATTCTATGATACGAGGATATTGCAAATATAAAGATAATAATGCTCCAAATCAAAAGTACATATGCGATTAAATACAATTGTGGTACTATGAGGATCCAGAAAAATAAAAGCAAAGGCAATGCTCCATAAATAGAGGCATTGAAGCTTTGAGTGTGCCCATAACTTATAACTCTAAAAATATGTTTATTTATTATATGAAACAAAATAGAAAATACCATTATGCAAAACGGGGCGAAAACCAAATAGAAAAATATAATGCTAATACCAACAATAAAATAAATTCCAAATGAATTAAGGTAATTTCCTGCAACATAAGGGATGAACTCTGATGCGAAGCTAGAACTTAAATTATAGCCACTAATGATAAGCGCTGTTGCTAAAATAAGCGTTATTATAAGTGGAATTATTATTGCCTTATAATAATGCATAATCATCATAGATCTGTTTTTTTGTTGTGACTCGAGCATGTCTAAAGTCAACGCACTGCGCACACCATTTTTAAAATTAGTTAAATATATCTTCAAAAAAACGCCTCACAAAACACTATCATAAATTTGTGCAATTCCTCTTATCAGTATTATTCCAAAGAGCATTCCAATGAGTACATACCCAATTAAGCTATTCCATCCAGCAATATACTCCAATATCAAATAACCAAATGTTGATATTTTAAATATATTAATCAGTGCCCTGCTTATATTAGAGCTATATGCAATCTTTCCAAATTTAGTTTTCATTCCAGAAGATGTGCCTCTAGCCCCCATCATCGCATCAGCAAAAGAATGTATTATAATTACCGCAATTACGATCCATATAGGTACAATACCAACAAATGTGAATATGACCCACATAGAATATTCGGCTATTCTATCCCCTGCAATGTCCATTCTAGGACCAAAGCGGGCATTTGTTATAGCTTTTTTCTTATATTGTGCAACATGTGCTTTAGCTATCCTATCTTTTGATATTGCGGCTTTGAGATAAGTAGTAAACGACACTCTTCCAGATGAGTACTCCCTAATCGCAAAATATCCATCAATTCCATCAAGCGCTGTTGCTATAAAAAATATAAGAATAGAGATAACAGGATCGTACTTTATAAGCACTAAATATAAAACAACAACTACAAGAAACGTGCGAAAAAGTGTAATTATATCTGCTGATCTCATTTGAATACCATTAAATTATAAGAACGCTTAGACTATTAAAGATTTAGAAAAATTAAAAACCTAATCTATCTTCAACAACAAGAATTAAAGTAATTCTATGTGGAAAAAATTCTTTCTCTATTATTAGCCATTTTCCTATCGTGCTACCAGATTCTCCTATTTTTTTCATACGTTCATCCTCAAGTGGCAATACATGTTCACGTATACGTTTAAATCCATCCTCAAGTGAATCTACGATTTTGTTTATGCTTGATACTAAAATAATATTATTTGCAGCAAACCCATATGCCGAAACCCGTGTACCGCTCCTATCTGCAAGCATTAATTGTCCTTGTATTGTTATTGCATTTACGCTACCTAGAAAGTAATCTGCACGCAAAGAGTTTCGTCTAAGCTCCAATCGCATTGTTGCGTCGTTTTCCTTATATATCGGAGCATGTAAATCAATCCAATGTGCATTAACCGATTCAAGTTTTTTAATAAAACCTATTTGTCTTATAGTCTGGCTACCACCAACCATAACTTTGGAATTTTCAGGTATTCGTTCACATACACGGTTAAATGCATCAGTTGCATTTTTTTCAACAAAAACATCTATCCCATTTTTACGAAGGGCAAGAACGCATGCATCAAGTTGTTCGCCAGTTGGAATTTTATTGTAATCATTATTCATTATTTCTTGCCTTGTTTATTATTGAATATGCAGTCTCAATTCCATTATACCCTGTAATTTTTACCCATTTATTCGCTTCAAGTTCCTTATAATGTTCAAAGAAATGCTTTATTTTGTTTTTAAGGGGTTCACCAAGCTCAGTAATATCCTTTATATTAGAAAAGTTAGGATCAACTTTATCAATAGGAACTGCAATAATCTTATTGTCCGTTCCTTCTTCGTCTTGCATGTTAGCTACTCCAATAATTCTAGCTTTAATAAAACTTCCAGGCACAAAAGGTGTATTGCTTATAATAAGAACATCAAGCGGATCTCCATCTTCTCCTAACGTTCCAGCTATAAATCCATAATTAAATGGGTATACCATAGAAGTAAAAAGAACCCTATCTACCTTGAGTAGCCCACTCTTTTCATCAAGTTCATACTTAATATTAGACCCCATAGGTATTTCTACAAACGCATTTACCACTTTAGGCGCATCCGAACCAATTTCTAATTTCATATTATCACATTATTTATTGTATTATTAAAAAATATAATATTATGCACGTTTATTCCTCCTTTTTAAATTCTAACAAAGCAGCCATCATTATTTCTATTTCATTTTCACCAAAAAGTCCCTGTATGCGCTTACTCTCTATAATAAATTTTAATGCTTCTACCCGATTCTCTGTAAGTGTCTTTTTGATTATCAGAACAGGGTTTTTCTCTTTGAAATAATGACCTACATCATCTTGCCAGTTTCTAAATATTTTACTATACCTCATAAGCATTGTTATCATTCCTACAGCAAGCAAAAAACGCTTTAATTCATCAATCCTCTCAACAACATCACTTGTTAATTCTTGTGGATTATTTTCTAGCCTACTTATCGATGAATTATATTTTTCATAAATTCCTTGTTCGTTATTTATAATATTATTAATTACAAAGAGTTTTTTTTCTACCTCATTGGTTGCTTCATCTGCGCTTACTAGTTTACCCTCAATTTTCATGCGTTTTGCGGCAATCTCTACATCAAGTGCTTCTATAGCTAAAGAAATCATTTCCTCCTGTGCGCGTGAAAATATATCCTGACACGATAACCAGGCAGGTGCGTCATCCATTTCATTCCCCCTCAGATACACTCTATTTTTTCTTCCCTATCAATGCGTTGTGCAATAATTCCTTCTTTATCATATATATATGCAGTAATTTTTATTTTGTATTTATCAGGATAATTATTAGGCCTTGTATAAATCTTCACTCTTTTTTCAGATGTTTCATTTCCTGTAATTATACCTATTCTTGTTCTGCCTGCTGCCAGTTCCTTATCCTGTGCTAATGAAAGCGGATGTATAACATTAATATCACATTCACACCAAAAATTATCCGTGTTTGTAGTATTTTTTAATCTAAGTATGATAAAAAATTCATTTTTCATATTAGATTTTAAGCTTTGTGGTTCAAAATCAACATTAAGTTCTACTACATTCATTAAAACACATCAAATATAAATATAACGATATAAAGATATATAAGAATTATTAGTTGGGTTGTTTATTAATGATAAATGAGGCAAAGTTTATAGTAAGAGAAACAACAATAAGGGATCTTAACTTTAGTGATGAGGTATCGCAAACAAGAAGGTCTATTGTTAGATGGATTGCTCTCTCTATGGGTATAATAAATCCTGGCGAAACAAGACAATCCGCAATCTCTGTATTAGATGCGCTTTTATACTTTCAATTTAATAAAAATCAGGATCCCAGCGTACCTGATTTATCTGAGTACATTAATGTGAATTGGGGAGCTATAAACGAGAAGACATTACGCTACCATTTATTACAACTCAAGAAATCAAATATTATTAATAATGAAAAGGGCAAATACTCGCTTGTTGCCCCAAACATAGGAAGCAAGTATGATGAAGGCGCATGGGTGAATAGTTATATGCAAAGCGTTATAACTCCAATATCCGAGAAGATGATATTCGCACTTAAATCGCTTAAAAATAGATAATAGGTAATCGAAATGATTGCAAAAAAAGAAGTGAATAATAAACACACAAAACTAAATAACTACATATACCTTGTTTTAGGTATCGCAATAGTGTTGATCGGTTATTTATTAATATCTGGTAATTTAAGCGGACCACAGATGCTTAACCTAAATGTTACGACAAGTAATGTTACAAACATATACCCTCTCAATACTACCTTTTTTTCTGTAAACTTAAAAAACACTGGAAACAACCAGATAAATGACCTTCTTGTTGCTATATATCTACAGAATACAACACTTCATGCATATAATGTGACACTTCCTCCGGGCAAAAATATTACTATTCCATTCAATTATACATATGCAAGCTATGGAAATTATTTATTCAGATTTATTGCGGATCCTACGCATGTATTTAATGTTTCTAATAGATCTAAATTAACACAAAGTATAGCAATTAATGTGAGTAAGCCCTATAACCCATCAAAAATTTTAGGGTTCAACACAAAAAACGTAACCTCTATATACAATTTTTCATTTTTAGGTAGCTCGATGCCATTAGTAGCTATACAAACAGGAATATATAACTTAAGTAAATTGAACACTATATTTTCTGTAGCATCAAATACAGAACACATTACTATAGGGGATCTTTATGGTGGCGTATATAGCGCAACAGGTACATATGTACAATATTCAAATGATTCATCGGCAGAAGGTATACTATTCAGTGGACTGGGGCCATATCCTGTAGAAAAGATCATTGGAAGTTTTGGTTATAAAAATTATATCCACAATAACAAGAAGATATTTATCGTATCTAATCATACCTTAATGTGTGTAGGATTTGTTGGAGGATGGACAGAACTTTTAATTTATAATGGAATACAAAATAACTGTTCAACTTCACCAAATAATGCTGCATACTCGACAATGATTAATAAAAGTGTATTCTCTAATTATAATCTTACACATTACGTGCAAGGTCTTAGATACACAAATTCTACCGATCTCGGACTTGTTTATGGCTTTGATAAAAATACAAGTTACTGGTATAATATTTTCAATAATACTTATGGTATTTTTATAAGTGGTATTTCGTTACATTCTAATAGCACAACACAAAAACAGAGGTGTTATGGTTTATTATCAAATAACAGCGCAGTATGTTCCGTTTATCTAAATCCTATTCTCTCAACAACTTCCTCATATGGAATTATAGATTCAGAGGAGTTAACCAGAAATTATAATATTTCATTATACTCTATTGTGAACAACACACAGTTTACAACGGCGCATTATAATGCTGTACAGGTTATACACGCATTAAATTTAACTCAAAAACCTCTTTTATGGCAAAGTGCTATAAACAATACATGCAAGCTCAACACTAATGCAATTTCCTGTTACGTATTAAACTTTTCATTATTGCAAAATAGTGCAGTGCTCAAAATAACAAATAATCTCAATTCAAATATAAAATTAACAAGCTATGCATGTTACATCTCAGGTTTGAAAATACAAGAGCCTATAAACCAGACAATACTTACTAAAGGTTCCAATATAATAGATGTTAACTGTAAAAATATACCGGTGCCTATTGTTTCTGCAGAAACCATATACAATCTTACAATAACTTATATAAACAAGAATCAGAGCTATAACACGAGCGGTTTTCTTAATGTATCTAATACAGTATAGATTTTAAAAACTGGAGAAATCAATAGCACCCATTCCATCTGGGAAGCTTCTAGTGTTTGCCGATTCAACTGGAAGACCAGTATGGTTTGCAAGCCTGATAATCTCAACTAAATCAATAAGCTTTGAAGTATAAAGTTCGGGGAATTCTATATTTCCCATTTTAATTCTTTTCACATTAAACGTAATGAGTTGAAACATTCCTGCCCGTTTTACTCTAAATTTTATGCTTCCAGCAAGCAGTATTGTTTTTGCATAGTCCGTTAACATGTTTATTATAATAAAAAGCAAAGGATAAATACCTTAAATGTAAGTCGTAAACATGTTGTGGCTACTATTTGGATACTTACAAGGTCTAAATACTAATTTACCGAGCACATATGGATCAATTTCATTAGTAAATACTATAATTTCTTCAATAACTTTTGCAATAATGCTTTTAATTGTTGTTGTACTGTTTGTGTACCTTTTTGGCTGGGCAGAAAGAAAACTTATTGCAAGAATACAATCAAGACATGGCCCAACATATGTGGGCAAATTCGGTATTTTACAGAATTTTGCTGATGTAACAAAGCTTCTATCAAAAGAGAACATTATACCTTACCTTGCGGATCGTAAAATATTTCTTATAATGCTACCTTTAATGTACGCTCTCATGCTTCTCATACTTTTTTTTCTGCCGATATCTAGTTCATTTGTTGGTGTAAATAGTACTATAAGTCTATTAGTTGTATTTGCGCTTCTGTCCTTCTCTCCTATATTGCTATTTTTGAATGCATGGTCTAGTGGCAATAAATTTGCTTCCATAAGCGCACAAAGATCTGTAATAATGATGGTTAGTTATGAAATACCAATGCTTCTTGTGGTTGGTTCAATTGCAATGTTATCTAACAGTTTTAGTTTATACAATATTGTTGAAGTGCAAAATAATATGTGGTTTATTGCGCTTATGCCTATTGGATTCATTATATTTTTCATAGTAATGCTTGCAGAAATAGAACGCCCTCCATTTGATGTTAGGGAAGCTGACAATGAACTAATAGCAGGCTGGTTAACTGATGTAAGCGCACCTTATTACGCATTAGCATTATTTTTAGATTACACCAGGGTTCTTGTTGGCTCTCTTCTTATAACATTACTGTTTTTAGGCGGATGGCTTGGCCCTACGATTCTTCCAGCATTTTTTTGGATTGCTATAAAAGTAATTATTGTAAGCATTTTCTTTATAATCTTAAGAGCAACAAATTTAAGAATAAAGATTAATCAAATTTTACGTAATGGTTGGATATATTTAACCCCCCTTGCCGCAATGAACATACTTATAACATTTCTTATATTTGTAAAATAGGTAAAATATTTAATTCATTTAATTTCCAGTATAACAAAACTATCTTTAATAGATACATTTATTTTTATACCCGCTTTAATAAGCGCATTGATCTCTGTTTTACCGATTGCATGCGCTCCAATAAAAAATTTAGTTAGCTTATTCATACAATCTTTATTATACTCATAAATAATTATTCTACCATTTTCATTTAGAAAACGTTTCAAATATAATAATGAGCTAATTTTATCTGGCCAATGATGGAATGATAATGAGGTAAATATAATATCAAATTTTTTATTAACACCAATTTTTCTACTCGAACCAAGCATGTATTTAACGTTATGCGAGTCTTTTTTAGCAATGTCAAGCATCGGTGCCGAAGGATCAATTCCATAAAAAGTTTTATGTTTGTTTTTTGATATACTATTTATAATAAAACCTGTGCCGCATCCAATATCCATAATACTATTAAAATTTCTATTATTAATGTCATTAATTACAAAATAATAGAATTTTTTACTTGAACTAAAAGATGCAAAAGCAGAATAGAAAATCGATTTTATCTTCCCAAACTTTTCATCTCTTTTATCATAAAAATTATTTTTTATCATATTCAAAAACCGGATATATGTCAATTGGTATATCTGAAAGTTTAGATATGCTATTTTCTAGTTCTTTTGAAAATCCTCCGTATTGAGCAAAAAATACGACCGCCTTATTATAATCTCCAGACGCCTGTATCTCCAAAAATTCATTAGTTAAATCAGTAACTCCTTTTTGCATTGCAATTGTATCTATCTTAAACCGTCCATCTGCTGTAATAACAATCCCTCCTTTCTGTCTGAGATAATTATATTGGCACATCATACCAAGCCCATGTGCTTCTTTCATGCTAAATCTAATTGCTCTGAATATATTGGCAAGATAAGTAACATAAATCTCTTCAAGGCTGTTGGTTATAACTTTTTTATTAATAAGATAATTTGCTGTGACAAGACCTAAAATATCTGCTTTTGCTTCCTCAAGTGAAGAGCCGAATTCTTTCATAAATACCGAAACAGGGGTTGTAGCACCATTTTCATTTATAATAGATGCTGGTCCAAAACCATGTGATAATTCATGAAATAAAACAAATTTGAAATGCGCATCAAAATTCACAAACTTTGTTTGTTCATCACAT
>JAJZDT010000027.1 GCA_021851535.1 Microcaldota archaeon
TGCCAGGGTGGCAGAATCCGGTAACGCGCCGGTCTCGAGATTTGCATTTCGAGAGCTGATCAGTGATGCAAACAAGGCAACCGGTTTCCGCAAGGAAGTTAGGGTTCAAATCCCTACCCTGGCGTATCTACTTCAATCAAATAGTATTAGACTGATTTTATAATATTTATAATTTGAACGCAGCAGCAACGAGCAATGGAAAAATAATAGTTGCTTCGCCCCATACTTTTACATTATTTTTATCAAGCGCCGCCTTTCCCCAGCTTTTTGCTTCCTCAGTATTTGCTCCAGCATTACTACCCTCATGCTCAAAACCCGTATTTATGTACACAGTATAGTCAGCGCCGTCACGAAGCATAAGTGCATTCATTATATGATGTTTTGGGACAGAACCTCCAATTAATATTGCTCCAGTACTTTCGGCATTTAATACTGTATCGTATAATAGCTCAACCTCCTTAGATAAATCTATGTTAAAATCATTATGCTCTTTTTTAAAGAAATAGATATGATCACCTATTGCACCATCTGCTAGTGGTATGCATATTATAGGTATATCATTTTTATATGCCCAAAAGGTGAAGCTTTCCTCATAATTTTTAATGCCTTCTATAGATGCGCCAAGCTCTTTTACGAACGAAACGCTATCTAGACCCTTTTTATATCTCTTATTTGTGTATATAGAGTTAAGAAATTTCTTCATAAATCCCTCAAACCATATGTAGCGCTCATTTGGAACAAATATGTTTCCTGACCTATTTACTCCATTTTTTCTAAGATATTTGCCATCAGCATCAAAAGAACCATGCAAAAAGGGGCCGTGGGTCTTTATTATATCCTCCTCAACCCCACCCGTTGTCGTTACAATAAAATGAACAAGCTTATTTTTAACCAAATATGTAATTATATCCCTAAGTCCGCTGGTTGTTATATTTGAAGTAAAACCCAAAAAAATTGTAGATTTTGACTTACACATCTCCTTAGTGAGCTTTATTGCTTTATTAAGATTTGTCGCTTGAAAACCCGTTTCTCCATAGGCATCAATGAAGGTATTGATGTTAAAAGGCTTATTAAAATCATATCCTTTTACGGCGCCATAGCCTATCTCTTTACTATGTTTGAATAGTGCTTTTTTTGGATCTATCTTACTTATTTAATCACTTTAATATATTTTTAGCGTATTACTATACTGATTAACATGAAAATTAATAATAATGTTATACTAATAACTGGAGGGGCGACAGGCATAGGATTCGCACTTGCTAGGACGCTATGTGAAAATAATAAAGTAATTATATGTGGAAGAAGGGAAAATAAATTAATTGAGGCTAAAAAGATTTTGCCTAAAATTAACGTCAAAAAATGTGATATAACATCAAAAACTGAACGTGATGAACTTCTAAAATATATATCAAATACTTTTGGAGGGCTCAATGTTCTGATAAATAATGCTGGAGTTCAAAAGCCTATAAATTTTGCTCTTGGCAATAATGAATTTGCAGATAAGGATTTTGAGATTGATATAAATTTCAAGGCGCAAGTATACATGATATCTACATTTATGCCACTGCTATTAAAAAGCGAAAATTCAAGCATAATAAATATCTCTTCTGGGCTGGCATTTGTACCGCTCTCAAACTTTCCGATTTATTGTGCGACAAAAGCAGCATTGCATTCTTTCTCAATATCTCTGAGACATCAACTACGCAAAACAAATATTAAAGTATTTGAAGTTATGCCACCATATGTTTATGATACAGAACTAAAAGATGGCAAAATCAACTTAGAAAAACCGCCATTTGGCATATCCTCAGAGGAATTTGCCAAAATCGTAATTAATGGCTTAACTAATGATAAATACGAAATTGGCCCAGGAGGCACAAACGATCTTTCAAATATAATAAAAGAAGATTTTTACAAACGATTTGATATGATGAATAAATAGTTATTTCCTGACGATTGATTTTATATCTGAAGAAAGCCTTATTATTTTTTTTAAATCATCGCTATTTAATGTATTATCTCTACTTTTAACATGCTGCTCTATCGCATCTAGCATCTCTATCCATTCATCAGATTCTTCTTTTATCAAATTTAAAACGGCCTGATCCTTTGATAACAACTCTAATAATTTTATCAATTTTTTGTTTTCAGCATCTTCGTCCCCTTTTAAAAGACGCGTCTTTAAATGATCCCGTATGGTGGTTATTTCTTCGGTAGATGCAGTTGATTTATTTATATTTATTACATTCTGTACGCTATTAGAAAACGATTGTAATGAATCATGAAATTTACTGATTATATTATTTAAAGAAATATTGTTTAATACCATAGAAGCACAATATTATAATTATAAAAAGTTATTTAATTACTATATAGTCTGCTCAATATTTGAGTTCTCTAAAAATTCATTAAGCATAGATGTTGCATATACTCCAGATGGTAATGAAAACTCAAGTTTCAAATGCTCGTCAAATGCACTTGCTTTAAAATCTTTATAGGGCGCGAAAAGAACGCGCTTCTTTCCTTTGCAATTTAGTTCAGGCATACGTTTTATTTTAAAATCATCTATTGATATTCCAAGCGTTTCTAATATTGATTTTTCATGCTCGTTTATTTTCGTAGAGTCATGACCCACAAGCAAACCCACTATAAAATCATTACCATCTTTAGATAGATCTGGAAATCCGTATTTATTTATACCGCACAAGATATCACCAGTTTCAGGCATTATTCTTCCCTCTGATATGCGCTTGTATATTTCAAGGTTAAATATGTGCGACTGTACTGAATGAACAAACATTAATGAGATCTGCCTGGGTATTTTTCTTAACGCATTGGCATAATCGGTCGGATACATCGAAAGATATTCTATTACCATACGTTCATACTTAAGATATTTTGGAAAGTAGTTCAAGGCGCTCTTATAATCTCTCTCTTCTTTAAGCCTTATTCTTGCCTCTATCGCCTCTTTATTAGTCTCATTTGACGTGTCTGTGAGAAAATGCATTGCAGCCTCTTCAAAATTGCCTAGCATTATATTTATTCCGACATCAACATTATTGTTTCTATTGCCAAAACGCTGTGATCCAAAAAGATTTGGAAAGAATCCATTAAGCTCTTTTACGAACGAAACGCTATCTA
>JAJZDT010000074.1 GCA_021851535.1 Microcaldota archaeon
AAATATAACAAAATTAAGGGGCGTTGAGAGAAGTATTAGAGATATGCGTGTTCGTTTTATAAATATACGAAATATGGCAATCTCTGGGATAGAGGGCATAGGAAAGGTAACTATTGATCAAACTGAGGATGGTTCATTTTATCTTGTTGCAACAAGCAATAATATTTCTGGTATAATAGATATTGATGGGATTGATAAGGATAGAATATATTGTAATGATCCATTTGAGGTAATGCGCGTCTTTGGTATAGAGGCCGCAAGAAATACCATACTACGTGAACTTGACGATACCATACGCACAAATGGAATAACTGTTAGTGTTAGGCATTCGGGTATGGTCGCAGATACAATGACATTTTATGGCAATATAAAGAGTATAGGAAGGCATGGGGTCATAGGAAGCAAGAATTCCGTATTTGCGCGAGCAGCATATGAGGAAACAGTTAAGCATTTTATAAATGCGTGTGTATTCGGAGAGACTGATCCACTTTCTGGTGTTGCTGAAAATATATTAATAGGCAAACAGATAAATGTGGGTACTGGCGTAGTGCGTTTAGGGATAAAAAAGGAGGAACTTAAGAAGATAAGTGCAAAGAGCAGTAAAAAAGAATGATTATTTGGTGTATAAATGCAACAAGAGAGACCTTTTGACCTTTTGAACAAGGTAATCGGACAGAAAGTTTTCATAAGACTAAAGAATGGACTTAGCATACGCGGCAAGATGTCATCATTTGATGCCCATATGAATATAGTTCTCGAAGAGGCTGAGGAGCTTAGTGATGGAGAATTAAAATCAAAGCTCGGAACAATACTTTTAAGAGGAGGCAATATTATATTTATATCCCCCGCATAAGTGCATTGGAAGAATGCATTTTCAGCAAAGTAATAAAAGAGAATAATACATAACTACTTCTGATGGGCTTCTGGCGCAACGGTAGCGCGCCTGCATGGCATGCAGGAGGTTGCGGGTTCAAATCATAATCCCAAAATTGGGTATATGTGAAAATCCCGCGAAGTCCATATATTATTTATTGTTCGTAGTTGGTATTTATCTGAGTTGTTTGTAATTTATTTTTTAATAATATGAATTTAATCTCTTTAAGCGAGCTCTGTTTTTTATAGATTTTGCCTATTTCCATAATGAAGTCTCTTGTAAAGAAATGCTCTGGTCCAAGTCCATACATACGTTGCGTAAGTTCTTCAGCATAATTTTGCAAAACTGCGACATGCAATATTTTTAACGCATCAGGTATCAAAGAACTTGTTTTATCTAAACGTTCAAGTAATCTACTATCATCCATGCTCCTTTTCATTTTAATGTATAACTCTCTGACAAATCTATCTGTAAAAATCATATGTGCTGTAGCATTTTTCAATATAGTTCTTAATTGTCCTGTGGTTGTTGTTTTTGCATTTTCATCAAATCCAAATAAGCTATCAAAGTTAAATACTGAATAATACATTATAAAATCATCGCGGCTTATTGCGTTTTGCAGTAAAATTGAGCTATTATACACTTTTCTCATAAAAGAAATATCGCTATTATACACCTTTATCCCAAGTGTTTTTAATTCATCATAGTCTAAACCATTTCTGCTTGTATGCTGTATAAATTTAAAAAAAAGCTCAAAATACTTATTGTCATTTCCTATGCGTACCCATGGTGCATAATGGTTTGGGCCAATTTCTCTACCCGTTCCATATTCCATTAAAAGTATGTCCATGCTTCGTTTTGCAATTAAATTGCATTCTTCAAGAGGGAGAATTTGAGGGTCTATATTATAAAATTTGCATCCATTAATTGAACTCCATTTTTTAATGGTTTCTATTTTTTCATCAAAAAATTTAAACGCCAAATCCCCAAGCATCGGAATCATTTCAATAAATATATTTTTTCTTTCAAGCATAGCTCTTGATATCTCCTCTTCTCTCCCAATTCCACTATAAGCATTTAATATTATAGATTTTTTTTCTACATCGCTAGAGGAATAACCAATAATTCTTTTAGGCGTTTGAGATTCTAAGTGATTATTATTGTCCTCTATTCTTGTGGCGCTTTCAGTTTCTATTGGTGTTATACTAACAATTTTTACAGGTTCTACAAATTCACTAAATTCTTTATCATAATGCGATCGTATTAATTGCATTAACTCTTTTATATTGGCAATTTTTGCATTACCATTATTTAATCGATCTGTTTCCACATTATAATCTGCAAGCGGTCTATCTTTATTGTTTTCAGGCGTTGCTATGGCATTCATTATACCGCTATGTACTGCACGTATGCGCCTTATACTTTCTGGATTTTCTGCTAACGATTTACTCCATACATATAAATCTAGCATCTGAAAGTGTTCAGAAATAACTTCTAATACTAATGGCTTTAATGGGAACATTGTCTTATTGTCAAACCAGCTCTTTATTGTAGATCTATGGTATGTCAATCCAGCTAATCTACTATCTGTATACAAAATATTGTAAATAAGATCTATCGCATTTTTGTGCTCGTTATTTGATATATTAACTAAAGGCTCTAAATAACAGGATAATTTTGTTCTATGCTCCCCAATGGGTGTTCCATTATAAATTATAGACCAATCTTTTCTATATAAATCAGAGGTCACCCAAAGTGTTGGTTTTATATGTTTATTTAAGTCCAAATCGGCAATGGTTCTACTCATATAAACCACATCACCTATATCAAGTTCATCAACGAATCTATACTGTGTTATTGGTCCTCTGGAAGCAACAGCTATAATTTGATTTGGTGGGTATATCAAATTACCCGAATCTGTTTTTAATAAAAGGCTTTTATTCATAAGGCTCTTATACCCCTCCAAATATAAATATATTGTTATCGAGACTTCCATATCTATTGTGTGTTTTATGATTAATCAAATAACTATAAATGGCATAAGTATCCCTGTCAATATAATAAGATGCAATGTAAGAAATTGCTATCTTAAATTTAATGAAGGTATAATAACAATAAAAATACCAAAACGCCTGCCTGAAAATGATGCGAAGGAAATAACAAATAAGTTATGTGATAGATTCAGTGCGCGTGTATTAAAAGACCCTAAATTAATTACGCAGAATACAGTTTACTTTAAGGATGGGGATATAACCTCGCCACTTGGTATTAATTTAAACGTCTCTATACTGAACTCAGAAAATAAGAATCCATCCGCAATAGTAAAAAAGCACTGCAATAGTATAGTAGTAAAGTTGCCTAAAAGCCTCAATGAGACTGATATAAAATCAACATCAAACAGAATGGTTTTTTTGGGTATTTCAAAATATCTCCTTCCTACGATAAAATCCCGTATAAATGTGATTAATAATACATATTTCAGATCTGAAATAAATGATATACGATTAAGATACAAGGAGACAAGCTGGGGGTCTTATTCCAAAATGACAAAGCGCATAACGATAAATACAAAGCTACTTTATCTGCCAAATGATGTTATTAACTATGTTCTTGTGCATGAGTTGGCACATACAAAAGTGAGCAATCACTCGAAAAGGTTTTGGGATATTGTTTATAATATAATACCAGAATATAAAATACATAGACGATATCTTAGAAATAATGGCAGCAGTATAAATTTTATTTCAAATAGTACAAAGAATACAAATACGAATTAATCTGCACTATGTGCTGTTGCAATGTTTTTAATTTGAATTTTAACATAGATTTATTTTAATATAATCAATATCAAATTTCAGGATAAAGTTATAATGGTATCTGGTCAAAATAGTAAATGGATAATAAACAATTAATAGGTATACAAGTGGTTTGGATGGATTTTGATATAAAAAAGATTAAGAGCAATACATATGAGATAGGGATTGATGAAAATAAGGGTATGCGTGTTCCTGTGCGCATTTATTCTAATGACAATTTAATAGTCAATGTAAAGAAGGATAGGACGCTGATGCAGGCAATCAATGCGTCAAAGTTACCATCAATAGTAAAGAATATGCTTGTTATGCCCGATGGGCACGAGGGATATGGATTTCCAGTAGGTGGCGTTGCCGCATTTGATGCGGATAATGGGATTGTGTCTCCAGGGGCGATAGGGTTTGACATAAATTGCGGAGTAAGGCTTATAAAGACAAATCTTACTTTTAAGGAGGTACATCCAAAAATAAATATGTTAATGGACTCGTTATTTAAGAATGTGCCAAGTGGAGTAGGTAGCAAATTAAGCATAGGATTTTCACAAAAGGATTTAGAGCGCATTGCTCTTGAGGGGGTTCCATATGTAATAGATAAAGGATATGGATTTAATAATGATGTAGAAAGAATAGAAGAGAATGGCTGTATAGCTGGCGCAAATCCATCAAAAGTAAGCAAACAGGCAATGGATAGAGGTAAAAACCAGTTAGGTACACTTGGCGCCGGGAATCATTTTCTTGAGGTACAGCGGGTAGAGGAAACATTTGACGATGCGCTTGCAAAGGCATTTGGCCTTGAGAAAGATCAAATTGTAATAATGTTGCATAGTGGGTCTAGGGGATTTGGTCATCAGATCTGCAGTGATTATTTAGAAAAATTATCTGATTATCAAAAAAAAGAGCATATAGATCTACCAGATCCTGAATTGGCATATGCTAAGCTTGGTTCAAAGGAAGCGGATGAATATCTATCCTCAATGTTATCCGCAGTAAACTTTGCATTTGCCAATAGGCAGATAATGACTAATTCAATAAGAAAGAGTTTTAGTTCTGTATTCGGAAAAAGCGCAGATTTGCTCGGAATGGAACTATTGTATGATGTTGCACATAATATAGCAAAAAAAGAGGAGCATATAGTGGATGGCAAGCGCATGAACTTAATGGTGCACAGAAAAGGTGCCACAAGGGCATTTGGCCCAGGTTCGATGCATATACCTAAGATATATAGGCCATATGGCCAGCCTGTCATAATCCCTGGAAGTATGGGAACTTCAAGTTATGTGCTTGCTGGAAGATCTGAAGCTATGGATGAAACCTTTGGATCATCATGCCATGGTTCTGGAAGATTAATGTCTAGGCACCAGGCCATACGTGAGATACCGATGTCAAAAACATTTAAGCAATTAGAGGAGAAGGACATTACAATAAGAGTAAGGAGCAGGAAATTAATAAGCGAGGAGGCAATGGAAGCGTATAAGAACGTGGATGATGTGGTGGCAAGCATTGCTGGGGCAAAAATATCAAATATAGTGGCAAAAATGATTCCTATAGGTGTTGCGAAGGGCTAATGCCAATATCAATATTTTCTAAGTAAATCTAGCAAATGCTCGGAGTTTTCCATATCATGTACTTTCAATTTTATCTTATGTGCAATCATATGTTCATCAATTGCGCCAGTGGATTCTCTCCATCTGGGTGTCATAAAGATGTCTGTTATATAACCGTTTTCTATTACAGCTCTCCAGAATAATCGCCATTCTTCTTGCGGCACACAAATAAACTTTAACATTAATTTTTTATTGAATATATCCGTTAAAGAGAAAATGTTAAAATCAGATGTTTCTCTTATAAATGCGGTATAACTTTCAAGCCTTAAAAAGTTTGTTTCTATCATATCTCTGCCATCTGTTGTGAGTATGCCAGATACATAACCGCGTCTTATGTTTGGTTTTGGTTCAATACAATCTATTCTATCAAGTGCTCTAAATATGCCTAATTTAACCTCGTCTAATGTTCTTGCGTTTTCTGTATAACTATTAAATACGTTTTTAATCAATGAGCTCATATAATCAAATAGTGCTTTATAATTATAAAATATAAATAAATTTCTACATACTACGCTTAGTAAAAAAATCGAAATATTGAGCAATGTTAAAAACAGAAAACCTGCAAACTCTTTTTATACTTTTTCTATCAATACGTAATGTGATAATGTGCGTTCCTATTACTTGTTATATACGTTGCTGTTTGCTGTTATTTTAATGCCCTCAATTACATTGGCGCAAGTCTCCAATGCTGTTATTGGCAGTGCGCAGATTCATGCGCCAGCTGTAATACTTCAATACAATAAGGGTACACTTACAATAATAAGTTTGAATATAACAAAGGGCAATGGCAGTGTTATGATAAGCGGACCAAATGCTACTGGAAATTCAACAATATTTTCAGCAAATACTGCTGTCGCTGCCGCATCAAAATATCTCAAGATAAATATGAACGATTACAATTTTAACTATCACATATATAATGTTACTAACGTTTCTGGCCCGAGCGCTGGAACTGCAATGGCGCTTCTTGTTATATCCGCATATACTCATAAACCAATACCAAATAACGTCACAGTCACCGGAACGATATCGTATAATGGGACAGTGGGTGAAATAGGTGGCGTTTACGATAAGATTAATGCTGCAGCACTAAATGGCATAACTTATGCTGTAGTTCCATATGCGCAGAATGGCTCTTTTGAAAATATGTTATATTATATAACTCAGCAAAAATTTGGAATTCCGTTAGATCAGGTTTCAAATCTTTCTCAAGCTGCAAGCTTTATTTTTAATTATAGTGGGCCTATGATACGTGCGCATAAGACTGTATATAATCCTTTTACATATTATGATTTGACTAATCTGCCAAATGCCAATATCTCATGCAGCAATAATTGCAGCTCATCTGCTATTGGGCAATTAGCTAACTTTACTTTAGGAATGGTTGAGAATCAGACAATAAATATCTCAAATATAAATTATTTTAGAAATATATCTTCATTAATGGAGGAAAATTTGAATCAGAGCAGGAATATATCAAAAAAAGGATATAACTATCTTGCAGCTGATCTCGCATTTTTGCAATATATAGATGGATATGTCTTCCAAAATAGCGCAACGTCGCGATATGGGGCACTCGCCAAGATGCAGAATATATCAAATTACTGTGCCACATTAAATGCTCCCCAAATGACTAATAGCAATTATGAGTATGTTATCGGTGGTAATTTAAGAGCGTTATGGGGCAGCTATATGATAAATTCTGATATTTCTGCATATAACGCTACAAATTCTGATACAGATACTGTATTATATGCGCTAATGAATGCGGCTGAAGCTAAGGCTTGGTGTAATTCTGCATCATTTATGTATAATTTTTCAAGTAATATGGGAGGTAATCCTGTAAATGTCTCATCAAAGATAAAGGAATTGGCGTATTTGAGTATAATAAACGCGTCTAATTTCAACTATATCAAATCCAATTCAACAATAAATCCTATCCTGGCATATAAAAATAACAAATATATTTGCATAATGCCTGGGGATGGTTGTTTATATCTTAATACCGCAATACAGGCTTATTTAAACAATAGTTATGCGACTGCGTTGGTTGATGCAAATTACGTACCTGCTTTATATAGTACTACAATCACCACATCTAACGCTACTGCATATCAGATTTCAAGGGCTCAATTTATATCTAAAAATGCAACGTTTGGCATATGGGCAACACAGTTTGCTGATGAATCACAATTCTATGTGCATCAATCAGCATTGTCTAATTCTTCTGAATTAAAGGGGGAATATGCATCGCAAGCCTATTCTACAGCACTACTATCATTTGAAATGAGCAATTCAATGCAACTAATATCAAATAATTTTATACCAGAGCAATCTAAAGTTGGTGGCACAAATATGGATTATTCCTTGCTTATAAACATACTATTTATTATATTTATTCTGATGATAATTAGCATTATCATAGAGGTAGTAGTGTTAGTTCTTTTGGTATCGCTTTTAAAGCGTACGCAGAAAGGACAAAAGATTACTAAAAAAATTAAAAAATAGGTGTTATAATATGGTAGAAGTTATTCCTGGAAAGGTATGCGTTTCATGCGGCAGGCTATCCGATAGCTATACAGAGTTTAAATGCCCAAAATGCGGAAAGAGCACTATAATACGGTGCAAGCATTGCAGAGAGATATCTAACATATACAAATGCAAAGAATGCAATTTTGAGGGACCATAATGTCAAAAGTTAGTGTTATATTTAAGGTATACCCTGAAGAGAGTTCGTTGGAAGCTGTATCTAATAGTATAAAAGTTATGAATCCAAAGGATTTGAAAACGGAGGATTTGGCATTTGGGATAAAAGTGGTCCGCGCTATGTTTATTTTTGATGACACTCAAATGCGTTCTTCAACATTAGAGGATTCGTTGAGAAAGATAAAAGGCGTCAGCGAAGTTGAAGTGGAACAGGAGACGCTTATATAAT
Organism: Microcaldota archaeon; assembly: GCA_021851535.1. The sequence goes on from JAJZDT010000074.1 coordinate 8,227, forward strand.
TTTTATCTAATTTGCTATTTGCTTCCCAACACTCTTTTTATGTGGTGGGTTGATGATAAAGTCTATAGATCTTATAAACTGGAAGACGCATAGGCATAGCCATATGGACTTTCAAAAAGGCGTGAATGTACTAATAGGTATAATGGGCGCCGGGAAGAGTTCTGTAATGGATGCAATCTCCTATGCTCTTTTTGGTACGTTCCCAATATTAAATCAAAAACGTATAACCACAAATAATATAATAATGAATAGACCATCCTTGGCTGAGTTTTCTGAGGTTAAATTGACATTTGAGATTGATGGAAATATTTATTTGGTAACAAGAAAATTAAATATGAACGCGTCTAGCGAGGCTAGGATAGAAAAGAATGGCGCATATTTGCAAACACAGCCCGAGCGTGTAACAGAAGTGATAGAACAACTATTGAAATTGGATTATGATACATTTTCAAGGGCAGTATATGCGCATCAAAACCAATTGGAATATTTTTTAGATCTACCTAAAAGTGAGCGGAAGAGAAGTATAGATCAGATGCTTGGTCTTGATAACTTTTCTATAGCTGAAGAGAATGCAACTTCATTTATAAATAATACACGCTCGCTCATATCCGCAGAGGAACAGACTATTGCTAAGATTGATATAAATGCGCTTAAGCTTCAAATATCAAATTTGGGCGAGGAGCATCTTACATATTCCAAAAATCAATCGGAATTATATGAAAAGAAAGTAAAAATTGAAAGCGAAATAAAATCACTGCAACAAAAATTGCAAAAACTAAAAGATGAGAATGAAAGAAAAAAGAGTATAGATCGCGAGATTATTACGATAAAGGCTAAAGTTAATTCAATTGAAGAGGAACTGAAAAAAATCAATATAAGTGGTTTAAACGCAACTGAAATTAAGGACAGTTTAAAAGAGGTTGAAAATATTGAGAGAAACGAAGAGTCAAATATAATTAAATTACGGGAGATTGAGAAAAACTTAACAAAAGAGATAACGACACTTGAATCAGACATACGACACTTATCAGAAGATGTTAAAAAATCAGAAATCCTTAAGGCGAGCGTTGCAAACAAAGATCTTAAGTCCTTGGAGAATGAACTTAAATTATTAGACGAAACACATAATCTAAAAAAAGCTGATTTGATATCAAAACGTAATGAGAAAAAAGAAACTGAGAAATGGCTTGTTGAAATAGAAAAACATACGGGTAGTTGTCCATTATGCGAACAGGCATTAGATCAGAAAGCTCGTAGTACTATAATTGAGATGAGGCATGCGTTAAAGGATCAATTGGGCGCACAGATAATAGCTGTTGAAAAGGAAATCTTACTCGCAGAGCAGCGAATATTAAAAATGCGTATTGATATAGAGCAGATTCGAAAAGTAGTGGATCGGATCAAAGAGTATGAAGGAGTAGAAAAAAAATTGATAGTTCTAGAAGAGAAAAAACCACAGTTGATTGCAAGCAATGAGGAAGTTTTAGAAAAAATAAATAAAACCGAGAGCGTGTTAAAAACTACACGAGCAAAAAAAGAGCAATTAAAATCAATAATCGAAAAAATAGAGCGTTCAAACGCATATAGTGAAAAATTAGAAGAATATAAAAAATTACTATTAAAAAAAGAGACGGAGTTTAAATTAATTTTAGTTGATGAACGGGCGATATATTTAAATCAAGAGGATATAACAAAAAACAGCACAATTTTTGCTGAGATAAATTCAAAAATAAATAGCAATGCCACTTATATAAAAAATATAGATGCGCAGCTAAAAGAGAAGAATTTGGAATATAAAAGAATAAAGGATATATCTTCTAGGATAGAATCACGGCAGAATATATTAAATAATATGAATCGATTTAAGCAGGCTCTTATTGAGACTGAAGCTTCACTGAGGAATAATTTGGTAAGTGCGGTAAATAACATAATGTATTCATTATGGCCACAGTTATACCCATATTCAGATTATAAAGGTCTAAGGCTTTATGCCAAATCAGATGATTATTCATTAGAAGCGAATATAATAGATGGGAGCAATGATACGTGGGTATCTATTGATTCAATAGCAAGCGGTGGCGAAAGAAGTTTATCCTGTCTTACAATGCGTATTGCGCTTTCTATGGTAATAGTACCAAATCTTAAATGGATAATACTCGATGAACCTACACATAACATAGATTCAAATGGTATAGAAAAAATAGTTAATGTATTTGGAAATAATCTGCCAAAAATAGTTGATCAGATATTTGTCATAACACATGATGAGGCAATGCGTCAAATAGGGGGCGCAGCCATATATCAGTTGGAGCGAAATAAAGCATTAAATGGTGCAACGGAGGTATCCACTATATAAAAACCCTATTAACTTCAAAGTAAATGTTTGTTTGTATGTGTATATTTTATTACCGATTCTAGAATCCGAACCTATCAACACTGCTTTTTTGATCTTCATCATCTGATATGCCAAGTATAGACGGACTCTTTACTCCTGTGAATATTGCAACGACCTCAACTTTTTGGTTATATCTTGGGTC
>JAJZDT010000080.1 GCA_021851535.1 Microcaldota archaeon
TATTACTGGGTCATATGAGCGTTGGAATATTGAGTAGTATAAATTCTAGTATAATCATAGAGGCATCAATAATATTCTTGTATCTGATCTTATTTCCTTTTGTGATAATGACATTCTCACTTATATTCCATTTTATATCAAAAATATTGCTAAGATTATATAATGGCACACATGCAAATACCTTCAGCGCATCCGTTTACGCCGCACTGCCCTTTGTTTTATTCTTTTGGGTCTTAATGATACCACAACTGGGCGCCATATTTTACGTATTACTCGTGTGGTCTATAGTAGCATTTGTATATGCAAGTTCAGCAAAACATAACATATCAAAGAGCAGGGCGCTTGGAAGCCTAGCATCTTTTGTCATAGTGGCATTATTAGTTGGATTTGCAATTATCGGATTTTTAGCGCTTTTATAATAATAAATTAAAGTGGTAAATGAAAAATTTATGAAGATATTTATCACTTGAATTTAAATATGGAAGTGCCGGTGTTTTTAATTGATAGAGCAGCTTATAGAACCATTTAGTGATAAGGAGAGCCTTGATGCACTTAACATTTATGTTAGGGAGTGGTTTACATTAAACTTTAAGGAATTGACACCTCCACAAAAATTTACATTCAAATTAATAAGTGAAAAAAAGAACGTTCTTGTTACAGCACCCACAGGATCTGGAAAAACAATGTCTGGTTTTCTATCAATAATTAGTAAATTATTTGATTATTCTATATCAGGAACACTTGAAAATAAGGTATATTGTATATACGTATCACCATTAAAATCACTCAATAATGACATATACAAGAATCTCTCTGGACCATTAGAGCAAATATATGATATCATAATAAAGAAAATGGGAATGGATATAATAAAATCCAACATAAAAAAGGTTAGCGTTGGTGTAAGAACTGGCGACACATCTCAACAAGAAAGAAGACAACAACTTTTAAAGCCGCCAAATATACTTGTAACTACTCCTGAAAGCCTTGCAATAATGATAAACTCCAAAAAGTTTCTAGAGAATTTAAATGGTGTTGAATATATTATAATAGATGAAATGCATGAGCTTGCTGGCAATAAACGCGGCGTGCATCTTACACTCACAATAGAGCGGTTAGCAGCATTAGTTAATAGGGATATAATGCGCATCGGTCTTGGTGCAACTATACATCCGCTTGAAGAGGCGGCAAAATTTCTTGTAGGATATAAGAATGGAAGTAATGAACCGCGTGATTGTAAAATTGTTGATGCATCATGGAGTAAAAAATTTGATGTTATCACAATAAGCCCTGTTAATGATTTAATATACACAGATAGTAAAATAATAGATAACGAGTTGTATAAGGAAATAGATAGAATAATTAAAAATAGCAAGTCAACGCTCATATTTACGAATACACGAAGCGGTACAGAGCGCGTTGTATTTAACCTTAAAGAACGATTTAAGTATGGAGAGGACATTGCAGCACATCATAGCTCTTTATCACGTGATTTTAGATTTGAGGTAGAGGAGCTACTTAAAAAAGGCTCACTTAAATGTGCAGTAACTTCAACTAGCTTAGAGCTCGGAGTTGATATAGGTGCTATAGAAAATGTAATACAATTAGGCTCCCCAAAGAGCATCAGTAGGGCTATACAACGAATTGGAAGAGCTGGGCACACATTCAAAGCAGTTGCACATGGCGAGATAATAGCTTTAGATAGAGATGATCTTGTAGAATGCACAGTCATGTTAGATGCTGCATTAAAAAAACATTTAGATTCATTTAGTACGCCAAAAAATGCACTTGACGTGCTTGCACAGCACATTATAGGCATGTCATTAAACGCAAAATGGGATGTTGATAAGGCATTTGATTTGGTAAGAAGAGCTTATCCTTATAATACGTTAGAAAAATGTGATTTTACATCCCTAATAAACTACCTTGCAGGAAAATATGTAGGACTAGAGAGCAGAAAGGTTTATGGTAAAATATGGTATGAAGAAAAGGATAATACCTTTGGAAGGCGTGGAAAGTTAGCTCAAGCTATATACATGCTTAATTTAGGTACAATACCTGATGAAGTTACAATAAATGTATTTACATTAGATAAAAAATGGGTTGGAAGTATAGAGGAGGAATTTTTATCTAAGATGAAATTAGGCGATATCTTTACACTTGGTGGAAGATTATATGAATTCCAACACGCAAAAGGCATGAAATGCTATGTTAAAATTGCAAATAGTAAATCTCCAACAATACCCCCATGGTTTTCCGAACAGCTGCCGCTAAGTTTTGAACTTGCAACTGAAATAGGCGTATTTAGAAATAAATTAGGCACTGCAATTCTAAATAATTCTAGACGTTCTGACAAAAAAATGCCTACAGAGGTAGAAAATATTCTAAAAGATATGCCAATGGATGACAATGCGCAATTGGCTGTTTATGGATATTTTATGGAGCAGTACAAATATACTAAAATTATACCAAACAACAAAATGATATTAATTGAGGATACTATGGAAATTGAATCTGCTAGGGGAAATAGAAAACATTATTTGGTATTTCATGCACTTTACGGCAGAAGAGTCAATGATGCACTATCTAGAGCATTTGCGATACAGCTTGGAGAACGTTTGGATAAGGATATTGGAATAGCTGTTAGTGATAATGGGTTTATACTAAACATTGGCACACTTAAGATAAACGCCGGTATAATTAATGAGGTTATTGAAGATTTAAGCTCATCTAATATATCAACAATGCTCAAACATAATATAAGAAATACAGAAATAATGAGAAGGCGATTCAGACATGTCGCAGCGCGTGGATTTATGATACTTAAAAATTATATGGGTTGGAAGATTGGTGTTGGAAAACAACAATTTAACTCCCAAATGCTTTTGAAGGCAATTGAGCAGATAGATAAAAACTTCCCTTTATTAAAAGAGACATATAGAGAAATATTAAATGATATGATGGATATGCCCCGCGCTCAAACGCTGCTATATGAGATACGGGATAATAAAATACAATACAAGTTAATAAAAACGAACACACCCTCTCCGTTTGCACATAAGATGATGACATTCGGACATGCTGATGTCATAATGATGGAAA
>JAJZDT010000054.1 GCA_021851535.1 Microcaldota archaeon
TTTCTTGCAGCGTATAGAGCTAATTAGGCAACTAAGAGCATGTGAATTTGACATACTTGTTGGAATAAATCTATTGCGTGAAGGACTTGATATACCTGAGGTTGCAACAATATTCATACTAGATGCGGATAAAGAAGGATTTTTAAGAGACACTAGAAGCCTTATACAGACAATAGGAAGAGCTGCAAGAAATATTGATGGACATGTTATATTATTTGCAGATAAGATTACAGGATCTATTGAAAATGCAATTAATATCACAAAAAAAAGAAGAGAGTTGCAAATAGAATATAATAAAAAATATAAAATAAATCCGCAGACGATAGTTAAAAAAATAGGAGAGAAAAAAGGCAATATAAAAGGTATTAAACATCTCGGACGATCTGATATTGAACGTGAGATGGCATCTATGGATGCTCAAATGAAAAGATACGCTGAGGAGATGCAATTTGAAAAGGCAATTGAGATGCGTGATGCAATATTTGAGATGAAAAAACTTTTAGATGGTAAAAATGAGAGATAGTATAGTAATAAAAGGCGCAAGGGAGCATAATCTAAAAAATATTGATTTAGAGCTGCCAAGAGAGAAATTTATAGTAATAACCGGGCTTTCAGGATCTGGAAAGTCCACACTTGCATTTGATACTATTTATGCTGAGGGACAGAGACGATATGTTGAGAGTTTATCCGCATATGCAAGGCAGTTCTTAGGGCTAATGGACAAACCAGATGTTGATAGTATTGAGGGTTTATCACCAGCAATTAGCATTGAGCAGAAAACGACAAATAAAAATCCACGCTCAACTGTTGGAACGGTAACTGAGATATATGATTATTTACGATTACTTTATGCAAGAGTAGGAACGCACCATTGCCCAAAATGCAATAGCACAATAAAACCACAGAGTGTTGAGAAAATAACAGAACTTATTTCATCAGATAAAAACAAAACATTGATTATTTTAGCACCAATAATACGCGGGCAGAAAGGGACACATGAACAGATAATATCAGACTTAAAAAAACAGGGATTTACAAAAATAAGAGTTGATCAAAAGATATATTCTTCTGATACAATTTTAGATGAAATTAAACTAGCAAAGTATGAAAAACACTGGGTAGAGGCTGTAATAGATACCATAAATACAAAAAATGATGACCATTCCCGAATATATGAATCAATCGAGCAGGCACTCCTTTCTGGAAAAGGTAAAATGATAGTAATAAATACAAAGGAGGGAAAGGAGAAAAAGAAAGAGATAGATAGATTTTCTGAAGAGACCGCGTATAGCACATTTGGTGCTTGCCCAAATCATCCAGAGATTGTCTTTGAGAGCTTAGAACCTAGAATGTTTTCATTTAATAGTCCATTCGGTGCATGCCCTAAATGCCACGGTTTAGGAGAAATAACAAAAATATCCGAAGAGCTTCTAATACCAGATAAATCAAAGTCCATAATGAATGGCGCAATAAAAATATATGGTAAGATGGAACTTGCATGGAGAGCCCAGCAGATAGCTACTGTTGGAAAACGTTATGGATTTGATATATGGGAACCTATTAGCTCTTTAAATAAAAAACAGATGGAGGTCTTGCTCTATGGTGATATGGAAGTAGATAAAAACAATTCAAATAGTAGATGGAAACACGTAAATCAACATGGAAAATTTGAAGGAGTAATACCTCAGACAATGAGGTTATATCGTGATACAAAGAGTGAATGGAGAAGGGATGAAATAGAAAAATTTATGAAATCTGAACAGTGTAAAGAGTGTATGGGAAAACGCTTACAGCCTGTTGTTCTTGCGGTAAAAATTGATAATAAGAGCATAATAGATCTAACAGATATGAGTATAGAGGATTCGATTTCATTCTTTTCAAATCTTCCAACACTGCTCCAGGAAAATGAGCTAAAAATAGCATCACAGATATTAAAGGAGATAAATCAAAGATTAGGATTCTTAAAAAATGTAGGACTTGGTTATTTATCTATGTCAAGAAGCTCGCGAACATTATCAGGTGGGGAGGCACAGAGAATTAGACTTGCAACACAGATAGGTAGCAATCTTATGGGTGTACTATATATATTAGATGAGCCGAGTATTGGCCTACACCAAAGAGATAATGAAAAATTAATATCAACGCTTCATAAATTAAGAGATATTGGCAATACATTAATAGTTGTGGAGCATGATCTTGACACGATACTAGCTGCTGATTACTTAGTAGATATTGGCCCAGGAGCTGGAGTCCATGGAGGGCATATAATTGCACAGGGTACACCAGAGGAGGTAAAACATAATAAAAATAGTATAACAGGAAAATACCTATCAGGAGAGCTTAAAATTGATATACCAAATAAGCGTAGATCAGCAAATGAGTATATTGTTATAAGTGGGGCAAAAGAAAATAATTTAAAGGATATAACAGTTCATTTGCCTTTGGGCGTTTTATGTGTAATAACAGGTGTTTCAGGATCTGGAAAGTCTACACTTATGAATCAAACAGTAATGCCACTTCTAAAAAAATCTTTCGGAGAGCAGTCCGATAATATTGGAGTATACCGTTCATTTGAGGTTCCTAAAATAGTACGTAATGTAATTGTAATAGATCAGGATCCAATAGGAAGAACCCCTCGCAGCAACCCAGCAACTTATACTAAGCTCTTTGATGATATAAGAAAACTTTTTGCATCAACAAGAGATGCACAAGTCAAAGGTTATAGTGAGGGTAGATTCTCATTTAATGTAAAAGGAGGTAGATGTGAAAATTGCCAAGGAGATGGTGTTCTGAAAATAGAAATGAACTTCTTGCCTGATGTATATGTAGAATGCAATGAGTGTCATGGAAAAAGATACAATAATGAAACACTTGCCATATTATATAAGGGTAAAAATATTGCTGAAGTGCTGAATATGGAGGTCGAAGAAGCATATGCATTCTTTGAAAGTATACCACAAATAGCACGCAGATTAAAAACGCTAATAGATGTAGGGCTCGGTTATATAAAATTGGGTCAGAGCGCAACTACATTATCTGGTGGAGAGAGCCAAAGAATAAAAATAGCACGCAGATT
>JAJZDT010000026.1 GCA_021851535.1 Microcaldota archaeon
CGTAGGCGCTTACCAGAGGATTAAATTCAGTATCTACATATGTTTCCGGTGGGGGTTTCTGGGGTTGATATTTTATGAAACTATACGCAATACTTTCATTATTCCTCTTTGCTGTAATTATTCCATACTCTATAGTCAAGGCATCAACTACAAACTTTATAACACCATCAACAAATCTTAATACGTGGCTGCCAGTAGTTGTAATTGGCCTCGTCCTAAGTTTTGTAATGATAGGCATATACTACATGGTAGGATACCTGTTCAATAACAGGACAATAAGAGCAGGTGCAACCACAGAGTTCGGCAAATTAATAGGCATAGCCATAGTGGTAATGCTCATAATATGGATATTCTATGTATTCGGTTCTGCTATCCAGTTTACTTCTTCTGCAGGTCAGACTCAGATAACAAATGTCTGCAATCAGTTGTCTAATTCAGAGATAAATTTCCTCAGCACGAATAATCTGATAAGTCCCATGCCTCCTGGAGCAACAATATGCAATGACATCATTGATCCATCCTCGACTACAAACGCTCTTACAAGAAATATAGACTACGGACTTGGATCAGTATATGTAATAGAAGATAACCTTACCAACCAATCAGTAACTTCTCTTAATGCAGTATATATGTTCTCATCTATGCTGGCTTTTCTAAGGGGATACAAAGTAAACAATGCAGTGTGCTTCCCTGTAGAGTGCCTGATACCTGATGTGCCAAGCGTGTTTAACCTAAACATACAATCTTCACCATTTTCAGGATACCAGATAGCGAATACAGTGCCTGGAGCACTTAATACAGAAGCCAACATTATATTCTATTTTCTCCTCTTCCAGCTTGTGCTGATAATGCTGATGCTGCTTTTATGGCCATATCTTCTTGCGGCAGGGCTGATATTCGAGACTAACATGTTCACAAGAAGGATAGGCGGATTTCTGATAGCGATGGTCATATCAAGTATGCTGGTCTATCCAACCATATTTCTATTCGAGTATACCTCCCTTAATAATATAGGAAATCTTCAACCATATGGTGCCTCATCCATACCAAGTATTGCATTATGCGGTGCGCCTCTTGGCGGAACAGTCTATGTCACGCCTCAACTTACTGGCAACGCGAATACTGGCGTATTCTGTTATACTGAGGCAAAACAATTACCTCTTAGCTATATATACAAAGCCACACTTCCAGACCAGTACACAAACATGGTACCAAATATTTACTCTAAATATCCTCCAAACACGATTGTACCTGCATGTCCAACGAAGAACGCGGAAGGGCTATGCTTTTTCCAGAAAAATCTCAATTTCTATGTATTTCCAAATATACCGGAGATACTCAATCTCTATTTCACATGGCCTGCTGGCGGCAATCTGTTAAGCTTCGAAGCCATATTCATAGTTCCTGGGGTAAGCACACTTACTAGTATTGCAAATGCGATAGCCTCGTTTACAAGCCTGCTCTCAGGTAACTTCATAGGTTCATTCCCATCATTTTCATATTATTATGTTAACCCGACACACACTGTAGCTGCGATAATTGCGCTTATCAATGTATATGCTATAGAGGCAGTTACAGGCTTTATACTGCCGATATTCAACATATTGATATTGATATCATCGATATTGGAGATATCAAAGCTTCTGGGAGGAGAAGGAAGTGTATTGGGTCTTAGCAAATTCATATAGGGTTTTTATGAGTAGATTTTTAGCATTGTTTGCAGTTCTTACCGCTGTTCTAGTTGTAAGTCTGCATGCACAGTCTATAAATCTACCGAGTGGACAGAGCGTATTCAGCTGTACAACATTGTTTGGAAACAGTGTCAATGGACAACCTCTAGTAAGTCCTGCAATAGCCGCTTATTCATCTTACACGGGATTAATATCCGTTGCACTTCTGGTTGTAATGGCAATGTTCATGGTAATGGCAGTAATATACGCACTGGGCATGGCATTCAGATGGGATATGCTGATGAATTTTGCCAAGAGAGAATATCTAGAGGGATTTGTAACAATATTGATTGTGCTATTCATAGCTGCAGGAATTGCGGCTTTCAGCGGAGCAGAGATTGCGATAGGCAGCATATTCTCTACAACCAGTGGAACTACGGTACCGGGAACCTTCCAGACTTTGTATACCTCTTTATGCAACAACATATTCAGCAAGACGGTAATACCAGGATTTCTTATGGTATTATGGACAGATGTGAACAAGCTTATGGTATCTCTGATATCTGCTTTCACATTAAAGTTTGAACCTGGAGGCATGGGCATATCAGTTTCACCTTTTGCAGGGTTCTCTAGTCTAAATGAGCTTATATGGGTTGAGAGCGGTATTGCAACATTCATGGTCGCAGGAGGCGGTCTTATAATAGTACTTCTATTTGTAATATATTACTTATTCCCAATATTCCTGTTCCTAGGAGTTGCACTCAGAGCATTCCCATGGACAAGAGCAGCAGGAGGCGCATTTATAGCACTCTTCATAGCATTTTATGTATTATTTCCTGCAATAATGTATCCATTCACAGTCTCATACTCCTCAATCAGTACGCCAAGCAGCAGTTTACTCGCTGTATGCAAATCAGGAACTTCCTCTTGCCCGTCTGGCATTGGTCTTGCTCTAGGCTCTTTTATGCAATATCTGGGAGTAATAAATCTTGATGTAGGTTATTCCGAGTATACAAATTTATTGTATTTCTCTCAGCTATTAATATATATAGTATTAGACTTTGTGGGCCTGGTAATAGCTCTACTAATATCTTACGATGCCCTAGCTATATTCGGAAAGCTCCTAGGATCAAACTCGGTAAGTGGCAGCGGCATAATGGAGAAGGTATTGCGAGGAGGCAAATAATGAGGGAAGAATGATATGAATGTACTTGGTAACTCTTCAGGATTCATCTTATCAGCAGCTTGCTCTCTCACCAATATCTTATCTTCTCCATACACATTCTGGTTCCCGATAGTCGTCTTAGCTGCAATTGCAGTAATCCTTGTCGCAATATTAATTAGCATGCTTGCACCTCTGCTAGGCAGAAATAATCTTGTACCTTG
>JAJZDT010000003.1 GCA_021851535.1 Microcaldota archaeon
GCATAGTGGCAAAATATTAAGGCCCACAATACGAATAGAGAATATTGTGGTTAGCGCTGAACTTCATGCTGTTATAGATTTGTATGCATTATCAAAAAATGTAAAAGCTATAGATTATGAGCCGGAGCAGTTCCCAGGAGCTATATTCAAAATCGCTGAGCCAAAGGCAAGTATAATACTATTTAAGAATGGAAAGATGATATGCACTGGAACCAATACAAAGGCGAATGTTGAACGTGCCTTAGAGTATGCGGCAAATGTGATATCAAAGTATGTTCTTGAAGTAACGCCAAAGTAATTTTGGCCCTTTTTATTCATAAAAAATAGCAAATCGTATTTAGTTACTAGTTTTACCTTTTGATATTTGCCTTGCACGCTTATCAAATTTCTTAAAGAATAACGCCCACGAGAATTTTTCAGCCACATGTTTTTTTCCTATTTTGCCCATCTCGCTTGCGATTGATGGATTTTCAACGATATAAACCATGCGCTCTGCCATCTCCTCTATGCTATTTATTAAAAAGCCGCTCTTTTTATCTATTATAGTTTCTCTAGGTCCGCCCTCATTTATTGATATCACAGGCTTACTAGATGCCATGGCCTCCAATGGAACAAGACCATAATCCTCATTTATCGGTGGAAAGAGCACAGCGGTGCAACGCGACAGTAGATCATTATATTCTGATTCACTCACATTTGTTGCTATTTTTATATTTTTATCATCTTTTGATAGCTCCTTAATTAGATCATAATAATTCTGAAGGGCGCCGTCCTTTGATAGTCCTCCAGCTATTATTAATTTGTAATTTTTTATTTTTTTTGAGAATAATTTAAATGCGGCGATTGCAAACTCCTGCCTCTTATTTGGAGATATTCTAGAGGGATAAAAAAAGAATTTATCATCGCCATTATTTTTATAATTTTTTGCATCTATTCCAGCATACAAAACCTCAGAATCATCGCGTTTATAATATGCTTTAACCCTTGATTGTGTATTTAAACTATTTGTAAATATGAAATCTATTCTTTTTGTTACACTTTTATCTATTAGGCGCACCGCCTTTGCTCCCATTATATATATAGGTTTTTGGTGAGAACGCTTCATTGAGAGCCTATATTTATAGAGATCGTAAATATCTCTAAGCGGCGTATGGCAGTACCACAGGACGCGTTCATTCTTATTTCTAATCCAATGGCTTGGCGCCATATGCGCATTTATTACATCATAATCATCTTTTATTTTCATATTATAAAATCCAAGACCATAATTAATTCCCTGCTTTATGCGCCCATAAGGCAGTATACTTGAGATTGGGTTAGCTTTCAATTTTATTATATTTAAATTTTTAAATTCCTCGAATGTAGTATTTGGGTTATATTCTAATGTATATATTTTTGCATCATAATGCTTTGCTATCTTCAACAAAACGCGCTCTGCTCCCCCAAAGAGTGTTAGATTAGATTGTGTTATTACCATTTTCATATAAACAGATACTACTCACATTTTAATTTTTATATATATGTGCTTTTAACATACGAAATTGCAGTTTACCCATATATTCCAATAAGTTATAAATATATGAAAAATAGATGTCTGTTGATGATTTATGGATTTAGGTGAAGGACTTAGGCATGCAATTGCAAAGCTTAAAGGGGCCACTATAATAGATGCAAAGGTCATAAAGGAATTTACAAAGGAGCTGCAAAAAGCGCTGCTTAGCTCAGATGTTGAGGTTAAATTAGTCCTTAAATTTACTAAAGAGATTGAGGAAAAGGCGCTTAACAGCAATCCACCTGCAGGCGTGCTTGCAAAAGATTATATAACAAATCTTGTTTATAATGGGCTTGTAGAATTAATGGGCAATAGTTATACAATTGAACTAAAGCCAAAGCGCATACTCATGATGGGTTTATACGGCTCTGGAAAGACCACAAGTTCAGCAAAACTTGCAAAATATTACCAAGATAGAGGACTTAGCGCTCTGCTTATATGTTGTGATGTATCAAGACCCGCAGCATATGAGCAGCTTGAAACATTAGCAAAGAATGCTAATGTCACATTTTTCGGCATAAAAAATGAGAAGGACCCTAAAAAAATAATAAATGAGGCGCTGTTAAAATACAAGGATAGAAAAGTTATAATATGTGATACAAGCGGAAGAAGCGCGCTTGATGCAAATTTGATAAATGAACTAAAGGGCGTTGCGGAGGTTTTTAAGCCAAATGAGCGCATATTAGTTATAGGAGCGGATACGGGACAGGTTGCTGGAAGGCAGGCAGAAGAATTTAATAAAGCGGCTAGTTTATCTGGAGTAATAGTAACAAGAATGGATGGCTCTGGTAAAGGCGGAGGCGCACTAAGCGCTGCACATGCTTCTGGAGCAAAAATAATGTTTATAGGCGTAGGAGAAAAATTATCTAACATAGAGCCTTATGATTCTGGAAAATTTATAGGTAGATTGCTTGGTATTCCAGATATACAGGATCTTGTAAATAATGTGCAACGGGCTATAGAGGAGGCGGGCATATCCGAAAGCGATATCAATACAACAGAGCTAAATTTTGATACATTTTATAACCAGTTAAAAACCATGGGTAATATGGGCCCTCTAAAAAATGTACTTGGAATGATGGGTGCGGTCGATCTCCCAAAAGATATGATCTCACAGAGCGAAGAGAAATTGAACACATATAAGATTATAATTGCATCAATGACAAAAGAAGAGAGAAAAAATGAGAAGCTTATGCATAATCCATCACGCATTGCACGCGTGGCGCGTGGAAGCGGAAGAACTGAAAAGGACGTACATCAATTACTTTCTGACTTTAATAAAATGAAAAAAGCCTTTAATATGTTTAAAAATGATAGAGGATTTATGAAAAAATTCTCAAAATTTATGTAAATATAAGATGTATTTATAAGATAAAATATTATTTAATAAATAATAAAAAAAATAAAAAGCAAAAAGTAAAGATCTCAATCTTTACATTACCTCTTCTTTCTCTTAGAGCCCGCCTTTGAAGCGCTGCGCTTTGCGGTCTTCTTTGTTGCTTT
>JAJZDT010000134.1 GCA_021851535.1 Microcaldota archaeon
TAAAACCGCTAAGTAATTTTTTTGTTAAACATGGGGTATTCAAAGACAATTTCAAAGAGGATATTAAATTATTATATGATGAAATTATAAAATTCGGTCTTGTTGCTGTAAGAAGTTCTGCAACAATAGAAGATATGGATAGAACCAGCAATGCAGGAAGGTTCGAAACTGTACTTGGCGTTGCAGAAGATAAAATATTGGATGCAATTAAAACGGTTTATACATCGATGATTACTAGCAGGTTAGCAGGGTCAATGGCCGTAATAATTCAAAAACAAATATTATCCGAAAAATCAGGCGTTGCATTTGTTGATAAAAATAATGTGGCAATAAATGCGGTACTTGGACAGGGCAATATGCTAGTTTCAGGGGAGCAAACAGGCGATTTTTATGTTATAAATCCAGATGGAACGTATAACGTTAAGAGAACTATACAAAATAAATGCGGCACTATTAGCGATAAAAATATTAATCTAAATCCACAGATAGGATGGTCACAAAAACTTTCAGATATAGAAATTAAATTGATAACAGATGTATCAAAAAATATACGTAATAAATTTAATTCAGATCAGGATATAGAATGGGCAATTCATGGTAGTGTGCTTTTTATACTCCAGACAAGGCCGATAACGAGCAATATCAATATAACAAGTATGTCCTCTTTAGGAGTAGCAATTCCAGTAAGCGAAGGTGTTGCTAACGCTGCGCTGTGTTTTGACGTAAATAATATTCCAGATTATGATGTGATACTGGTTGTATCATTAATAGAAATGCCCGATTTTAAGAAACTGCTTGGAAATAAAAAAATTAAAGGATTAATAACAGAAATTGGAGGTATGCTCTCACATGAAGGTATACTCGCAAGAGAAAATCATATACCGTTTATTTCAGGTATACGATCTCCAAAAAAATTACTTAGCGGTTTTAATAACATAATTATGGATGCAAGCAAACCTAGTATTATTGCTAACGGCAAAGAACTAATTGATAGCAGTATACCCACATATGCATGGTTAAGCAAGGATATTGTAAATCTTCATGTAATTTACTTTGATGGAGATGGAGTAGTTTATAGGCAGATTGATAATTTTATAATTATATATAGCCCACTGATTAACTCTAAAGCGGTAGAGTTTTTTGTAAAAAAATTTGGAGCGGATAAAATTATTTTAGCATCTCCCCAGGACAAAGTTGTAGTGCAAGATGTGTATAAACATGCCCTTGTAAGCATGCAACAGAATACTGAAATAAATAGCCTTATGTTATCTGCATCGGAAGGAATGTATGAATTAAATTCATTAAAAATAGAAAAAGCTTACAATAAATTAAAAGATATAGCTGTAAAACATTTCGGCATTGCGCAACAAATTTTTGAAGATTATATATTAACTAAAGATACAGAGAAACTTCGTTTTGCATTAACCGCAGTAGTTCTATCTTTTGGAGCTTATAGGTGCATACGTTTAATGCCTACCTATTGGGAGTATGTTTTTGGAAATACTATTAGTAAAAAAGAGGGAAGAGTCCTTACTGACAATGATATATATCAGTTGCAGAGCCAGTATACCCAAAATAACCCCCAAATATTAAAGGTTACAGCACTGTTGGAATATACTTTAAATGAGATTGATGAATATTTTATGGACGGGCACAGCAATAAAATCATGGATTTTTCAGCGAAGGTTATCTTAGAAGCAGCAGAAAAACTCGGCGAAAAAGAGATGGAGTTAATATTATTCGGAGAAAAATGATTTTTAATTTATGATGGTGATACGTGTGCCATTATTAGATCAAGAGATGTATAATTTATTTAATAAACAATTAGAATTAATAATATTGCCAACAGAGAAATGTAATTTGAATTGTGTTTACTGTTATGAAGATTTTAATATAAACATGATGAGTCATAAACATGTTGAAGCTATAAAAAAATTAATTAATACAAGATTATATGATCTTAATGTGCTTACAATACAATGGTTTGGTGGTGAGCCCCTTCTTGGTTACCCTATAATAACAGAAATTATGGCGCACATACAAAAATTAAGAGGAAAAAACGATACTCCTATATTGAATGGTTTAATCACAACAAATGCATATTTACTAACGTTAAATAAACTTAGTAAACTTGTATCATTGGGCGTGACTGATTATCAAATAACCTTAGACGGCGATAAGGAAGAACATGATAAACTTAGAATAAGACGAGGAGATAATGGAGGAACATTTGATGTTATATGGAAAAACATACTCGTTGCGCACCAGTCAAATATACCTTTTTTAGCCACTCTTAGATTGCATGTAAATAATTTTAATAAAATTAGTGTGGAATCATTGCTCAGGCGAGCATCTGAAGAATTATGTAATGATAAACGATTTCAGTTCCATATAAGACCTTTATCTCGATTAGGTGGTAAGAATGATAATGTTCTTCCTATAACAGATGATTTAAATCTAATTTCCGAGCTTAAACAATTTTCAACTTCTTTAGGTTTAATAAACCAAAATGCTGATGCATATTCTGGGATTTCAGAAGCAATGTGCTATGCAGCAAAACCCTCATCATATATAATACGTGCTGATGGACATATAGGAAAATGTACTATAGCATTATATAATGATATTAATGCCGTAGGAAAGTTAAATGAAGATGGTACATTAGAACTAGATAATTCAAAAATTACTAGATGGAGTAGAGGGTTATTTACTGGAAATATTCCGGATCTCGAATGTCCATTGGTCGAAATAAAGAAAGAACAACAATTACTAAGAACCACTAAAATTAAAAAAATATCCTTACAAATATTAAAATAATTACCCCTCAATTTTTACAATAACATAACATAATTTTTGATAAGCGCAAAATACTACTCAAACAGTTTGGAGGATATAATTGTTAAAAATATTTTAAAGAATACAAAGATATTACATTTGAGGCTGAATTATTCATTTGCCTATTATCTATATTTTTGTATTATATATAATAACAAAAATTATACTCTAAATATTGGTACTTTTACTGGCATTGTCCATTACCTTCC
>JAJZDT010000069.1 GCA_021851535.1 Microcaldota archaeon
AAGAATATTTGGTTAACATACCCATTCCTGGACCCATCTCTATAACACTCTTATCTATACCAAAATCCGATTCAAGCTCAGCTATATGTTCGCATACTAAAAAGTTCTGTCCTAATTTTTTTATAGGTTTAATTCCATTAAACATTGCCATAAAGACCAATTGCATAAATTTTAATTATTAATATAAGAAACTTAAATTAAATGTATACGTTTGTTACTGCCAATATATATTTAAGGCATGTTTAGTATTTGAATGTTTTTGCAATTAACCAAATATTCTTGGTATTATAAAATGTTTAAAAAAGATTAATTGTCTTTATTGCTAGATGTATACGATTAGATTAGCACTTTTAAACCAGGCAAAACTATGCTATATCAATTAAAATCGATATGGGTTGCATTGCCAGTTCTATTACACAGAGCATACAACATAAAATTACTTTTGGTATTTTAAAGAATTAATCCCAATACTATGTATTCTCAATAAATAGTTATTTGGTAGAATTGCCACCATCGCCAAATGCATAATTTTAACCTAAAGTATTTAAATTTAATCATTCTTATATAACAATATAGTTATATAGGAGTGATAACATAAAAAAAATCAAGTTGTACCAAATAAAAGATCTTGCCCTAAACTCGGGCAGAGCTGTATACTCTACGCAACAATTATCTAATCTTATAGGTAAATCAAAAGCAATATCAACAGTTTATTTATCTAGATTAGTCAAAAATGAGCTTGCAATTAAATTAAAAAAGGGTACAATATCATTTACTTACGATTACTTTGTAATAGCATCACAGCTTTTAGAGCCGTCTTATATATCATTAGATTCAGCGCTTTTATTTCATGGAATTATAAAACAAATTCCAAAAACTATTGAATGTGTTACTACAAAAAATTCAATAAAATATAAAAATATTGGAGTAACCTATCATAAGATACCAAATAATATGTTTTTTGGATATACACGCCACATTAAATCCAATAGTTATATATTTATTGCAGATCCGGAAAAGGCAGTTATAGATGGAATATATTTGGGCATATATAACGCGGAACGTTTAATTGATATACTACCAAAATTAAATAAATTAAAACTTGCCAAAATATTACCCTATCTTAATGGATATGGAAGCAAAAAAATAAGGTCGATAATAAATGATAAATAAAAATGAGCTCATTGAAATTTCAAAATTAATGGGATTGAAGCCCTGGCAGCAGGAAAAACATTATATACAGTACATGGTGCTTAATAGCATTGCTGACATGCCTATAATATTTAAAGGCGGCACATATCTATGGTTTGCACATGGACTAAATAGATTTTCAGAGGATCTTGATTTTACTGCATCTGGAGGTATAAAAAACAATATTGCAAACATAGTGTCAAGAAATCTTGATCTTTTTGGCGTTGAGAATACTATAAAAGTTATAGCAGATAACGATATTACAAATTCATTTAGGATCAGTGCAAAAGGTCCTCTTAATACTGGAAAAATTGATGAATGTGTTGTTTATGTGGAAATCAGTAAAAGGGAGAGTATATTAAAAGATACAATTGCTGTTAAATTAGATTATCCTGCATATTCGTTGCCAATAAAAATAATAGCTGGTATGGCTTTAGGTGAAGTAGGTGCTGAAAAAGTGCGTGCCATATTGACAAGACAAAAAGCAAGAGATATATACGATTTATACTATCTTATAAGTAAAAAAAATATAAGATTTGACGAACCTGCAGTGAATTTAAAGCTGAATTATTATAAAATGGTGTTTTCTAAAACTAAATTTATTGAAAGAATTAATGTAATGCAAAATACTTATGTAAAGGAGCTTAACGGTTTGATATATGGCGAGTTGCCCAAATTTACAGATGTTATAAAGTGCATACAAAAGTGGATTAAATAAAATAAGAAACAATACCTATTTATTTTTAACCAGCATTTGATAAAATAATTAAAATACTGTATGCTGGTTGGTTTTATTGAATTATAGAAGACACAAAAATATCAATGCACAGAGCGCTGTCGAGTTTATATCGACATATGCATTCGTATTTCTTGCGATTGCTGTTGCAATTGCAATACTTTTCATATACTCCTCAATACCAAAATCTACCTATCCAACGCAGTGTCAGTTCTTTTCAGGGTTTTCATGCGCTACTGCGCTCTTTAATTCAAATAGTATTTCAGGAAAAGGAAGCTCATTATATATAGAAGGGGTTGACACACAGATTGGACTTGTGAATGTCAGCACATTCAATGCAGTTTTTGCAGAGCAGAAGAGCACCTCTGGATATTGTGCTCCAAGTTTACTAACCCAAGGCGAATCCTTTTTTTGCGTTGCAAATTTCAGCACAATTCCTCAGGTGGGCACAACGCAATCAACAACCTTTAGCATTGCTGGAAACTATTGCGCAGGACCATTAGGCAATAGATCAGAGACATGTGGTGGATCTAAGAACTTCACATTTACCGGAACTCAAACATCCTCCATAGTGAATCTATCAAGTGCTTCAATACAACTATTATTCAGTGTGGTATTCATATCCGTTCCATTCACAATAACAAATTCTCAAAATATTCCAACGCCCGCCCCATGGCAGCAGATGTTTAATATTGCAAGCGATCATTATTCCTCATATATTCTTCCAAATTGGACCAATGTTGTATTTACAACAGAGCCGAATGCACGCGGCGGAGTACTAAATGCATGGGTTGAATCTGGCGCATCAAATACTGCCCCAAATACTATTGTTTGGGTGAGTATGCCTGGTGGCATTGCTGCAAATTCGAAGACTGTTATCTACATGAATATAATATCTAGCAATGTGATGTCAGCAAACGGCCCAACAGGAGAAGCAGCCCAATTATCACCAATATATGGCGAATACGATAATATAAAACAGATAATGCTCCCTGGTCTTGAGTACCAAATTTATTATGATACAAATGGAATATGTAATAGTACAAATTATGAAAATGCATTATACAATGCGCCTCTTGGTCAAGGTACGACGATAAATGGTTGTGGCAC
>JAJZDT010000130.1 GCA_021851535.1 Microcaldota archaeon
GTCGTACTGAGTTTATTCATTTTTTAACCATGAGTTGATTATTGCTCATTGACATTTTTTTTTCAAATTCTGTAACTGCCATCTTCATATACATGCCTGGCATAATTATTATTGTTTATTTTTCCTTCTTTGTTTTATGGTCTTTGTTCTCATCTAGTTTTCCCAGTTGGCTTTTGTATATAATCTAATAATACGGGCCTGGGGGGATTTGAACCCCCGACCGTCACCTCTCTTCAATAAAATATAGAAGGGTGCCGCTCTGTCCAAGCTGAGCTACAGGCCCATAAAGAAATACTTAGATTTATCCTATAAAAGATTATAATACTTTACCTACGATTCCCAATAAAGCTAACAAAAATCCATCTCGCTGGTAGTTACAGAATTAGAAAAAGTTAATTTTAGCGTGTACCAATATATTTGCAAGTTATGGGAATAAAGATAAAGAAGTTTATATCGCTAGTGACAAGAGATATTTTAATGGCAAAGCTAAAATAGAAATTATTAATGAAGCAGGACATAAATGTTATATTGATAAATCAATCAAATTTAATCACATTCTTAGAGAATTTATATTAGATGAATAGAGAAGGCAGAAAATGAGTATATTAGTGGTATCATAATAAAGTACTTATATGAGAAATGCACCGTATGACTTTGTGACAAAAGTTGATAAAAGAAAAATAATAATTTATATTAGATGTTCTCATAAATTATGGTGTAAGTCGCTTTGGGTCACGTGGTGCGAACGTAACTTCCTTTACGTTCTGTATGTTCAATAGCTGCTTGATTACTCTTGTGGGACTAAGTCCAAGACCGCCATGTGGTGGAGCACCATACTTGAATAATTCGATGTAATATTCCAAGTGATCTAACGTAAGCCCTTTTCTTACTATGTTTTTAGCCAGCTTCTCATAATTATGCTCTCTTTGCGCGCCTGTAGTCACTTCTACTCCTTTATAGAGCAAATCAAAACTTTTTGTAGTCTCCATTCCGTTTTTCATAGGCTCTGCTAACATATGATAAAACGGCCTGGTTTTTAGAGGATAATCGTAGATAAAAACAAAATCATTACTATAAGTTTCTTGTATATATTTTGCGATATCTCTCTCGCCTTCCGGAGTTAGATCACCATCTTCAGATACATTCTCTTTAGGTACAATCTCATATACCTCTTCCATCTTTATCTTTGGTATCTCGCCTGGAGGAAGTATTTTGGTGTTAATATATTCTTTAGGTTTAGCTGCGCATTCATTACCCATTTTTTCAAATACATAATTGAACATGTGTTGCTCTTCGGACATAATATCATGGTGTGACAGTATATAGGCTATCTCCATATCTAATGAGGTATATTCAGTATCATGCCTCGTAGTAAATGAAGGGTTTGCCCTAAATACTGGTGCGACCTCAAACACCTTTTCAAACCCCGAACACATGGCCATCTGCTTGTAGAACTGAGGGGACTGGGCTAAATATGCTTCTTTATTAAAATATGGTAACATGAATAGTTCGGCTCCGCCTTCCATTGGATACCCTACTATTTTAGGGGTAAATATCTCAGTGTAACCATTCTTGCAAAAATAATCACGAGCGGTCATAACAAATAAGGAAACTAGTTCAAGCGGCATTCGGTGCTCTGGATTTCTTAAATCAATCCATCTATAATCCATGCGTTTATCGAGACCGGTATTCTGCCCATCAAGACCTATAGGTATAGGCATTGAAGGTTTCTCATTAAGCAACACAGAACGCTTTACTTCTATTTCCATGCCGCCTTTAGCCTTGCCATTAACTAACTTTCCTGACGCGAGTATAAAGCTATGGCGCGTAAGTTTGGGCATATTCTCTATAGATTCGTATATAGAATCCTTTAAAGTAAGCTGGATACTACCATATTGATCGTATAAATCCATAAATGTCAAGTTTTTGCCAATTGCACGTATATTGTCTATATATCCTGCTACTATTACCTCTTTGCCAAAATCCTGCTCAGACAATTGATTGGTCGTCTTCCTTAATTTTAGAAGTTCTAAAGAGTTTTGTACGTTAGTATTTCCCATTAACATAAAATGACCCCACATCTGATACTATGATTAGCTAAACTTAAAAATCTTATGGCATTCGATTGCAGCGCATGTTTTATTAAAGAATTAGATGTATTATATCACTATTTAGCATGAATACTTTCCTTATATTACCAATGGTTAATATGAACATCGCCATAAGTTATAATACTTTAGCTACAGTTAATTAAAGTGGATTTTATGGGAGCAACAAACCTAGTATCGGTATCAATAGAAATATTGGCCCCTGCAGAAAAGGTCTATGACGCGCTCACAAAACCAGAACATGTCAAAAAATACCTTTTTGGAACAAATATTAAAACAGATTGGAAGGTAGGTAGCACAATTGAATGGACCGGAGTATGGGAGGGAAAAGCATACAAAGATAAGGGCACAGTCTTAGAGATTATACCAAACAAACGCCTAATTTACACATATTATAGCGGCATGTCTAAAATGCCAGATATACCAGAAAATTACAAAACAATTACATGTAAAATAAACCAGACAGGTAATAAGACGAAGCTTACAATTATGCAGGATAACAACACAAAAGAACAGCAAGAACACTCATTGCAAATGTGGGAGAGCGTTGGAAAAACTATAAAACAGATATGTGAGGGGTAAATAAATAAATCATCTTGGCATCTCCAAATAAACTAAAGATTATTTAAGTTTTCAATTCACTCAATACTATATAATATGCAACAAGAGATACCTGAAAATATAAAGGATACCTTTGAGCGCATAAAACGAGAGTATCCCCATTACCTTGTTCTAAAATTTCTCAATGGCAAATACTATGTTTATAAACATACAACAAAGTCGGATAAAAATGCCAACAAAGTAAAGAGCGTTTCCGAATATTTAGGCAAAATAAACCAACAGGGGCTGTTTATCAAAAAAGGTGGAATTTTCCCAGACGAATATATACAAACATTCGCC
>JAJZDT010000068.1 GCA_021851535.1 Microcaldota archaeon
AATTTTTGTGTTTTCACTTTAATTGTTTTTGAACCTAGAGTCATAGACGCCAGATTTAACTGGGGCTGCCGAGATTTGAACTCGGATCTCCGCGACCCGAACGCGGTGGTCTGCCAGATTAGCGTACAGCCCCATAAATAAGTGTTGTGGTCGTTAGTATATATATTTTAATGCCATATATATAGTTGATGGTATGTTTGACCAAAAAATATTATCTTTTGCATATAATTATCCTTTTACAGACGAGGCAAAACTTATCCTAAAAAATGAAAAATTAAATCTAAACGATTCACAAAATTTGTTGATCGCACAAGAAAGAGTTCAAGAAGCAATAGACAAAGAAGAGATAACATATAAAAATATAACATATAACCAAATATCCCACATAATAAGCTATCCATATGCGCGTATGATTATAAGTGCTATAAAAAATCCATATTTATTGAATATATATGTAAGCGCTGAAACAAAACGCTGCATAAAAGCAATGAATAGTGATACATACGAAAACATAGAGCGTTTATCCAACCAGTTAGGTGTTATTGTAAGAAAAAGTGAAGGTAACTATAAAATAGATATAATAACATTTCTAAATTCTGCAAGCAATTCGGAAGGTCATCTGTTAGTTAATCAACAATTAAAGGCAGGTTATATACTCATGGATAAACAGCAATTCATAGGCATGTTTTACGGACTTATATATTCAAAGATAAAACTAGGATTACCTATAGACAAAAGCAAAATACCTATGCAGGTACTAGAATATTCAAAATCAATTAAAGTGAAAACACAAAAATTAGACAATTTAACAGGGCATTCTGAGGATTGGATAGAAAATTTATTAGTAAACCCAATACCTGATGTAAGGCAAAGGGTTGTAAATCTTATTTTAGCTCCATATCTTATAAATGTTAAAAAATTAGATATAGAAACAGCATACAAACAAATTGTTGAATATATAGATAAATGTAGGGTATTGGATCCGAACACAAAAATAACAAACGCGCAGATAAAATATCAATGTGAATATTCAAAATCAAAAGGCATGCGCCCACTTTCAATTCAAAAAGCAAACGAATTACTTTCTGGAGTTGTGGATATCAATGCTATTAGAAGTAGCAAATAAGATTGTATTTTAGCGAAAAATATAAAAATACCAATCATCATAATATAATTGCCAAACGGTAACAGGAATAAAAAAACGCCCGATCCCATTCCGAACTCGGAAGCTAAACTTATTCACGATATGTGTGTACTGCTTAACTGTGGGAAATCATATTGCTGTTTGGCACTTATATTTCTGGTTTTTTAATGGAAGTAACTTCTGACGTAGATATATTACAAGCAAAACAGATGATTGAAACGGGCAAGTCAAAAATAATATGGCTTGGTAGTGAACCTGTAGAATATATTGCAAAACTACTTGACATCGAAAAAGATCTTATCATAAAAATTGATCCGAATGAATTATTAAGTAATCCGGACATGCCTGCATTATTGGATGGTAATATATTCATGTGCTATCATGGTAATTCTTCAAGATACGTAGTTAATTATCTAAAAAATAAAAAAAAACAGGCATATAATTTAAAAGGAGGAATTACTAGCATTGTAGGAGAGATATTCTAATTATAGCATAACTCAATTAAATTTAATTGTAATGAACTATTATGCACACTATAGTTGCAAAAAAAGCCACTAAACGATTCAAGGATGTACTTGCTATAAATAATGTAAGTCTATCTATAACTCAAGGCGTCAACATTATATTAGGTCCAAATGGCGCAGGAAAAAGTACACTACTAAAATGTATGGATGGTTTATATTCTTTAGAGAATGGTCAAATAGAAATAGATGGACGCAATCCTTATACTGATTTTGCAGTTCATGAATATACCTCACTTCTTACGGACAATTATTCATTATATGATTATCTTACGGTAAAGGATAATTTAAAGTTTTTTGGTAGATTATACAAACTCAAAGACAGTGAGATAGATAAAAAAGTATCAAAAATATTAAAAGAATTAGAAGCATATAGATATTTTAACAGTAGAGTGTACTCTTTAAGTAGGGGTACAAAACAGAAGATCGCTTTTTGCAGGTCCATACTTAATGACCCTCAAATCATTATGCTTGATGAACCTACTGCATTTTTAGATGCCGGGGCTGCCGAACATATACGCGGTTATATAGATCAGATAGCGAAGAAAGGAATTGTTATTTTTGTAACACAACGTATTGATGAAGTGACACGGTTCAACTCAAGGCTTCTTGTTATAAAAAATGGTTCTATTATAAAAGATGCGAGTACGGACAGCATCTATTCCGATATTTTTAATAATTCAGAAATAGGTGTGCGGCTTGCGCAGCCTATCCAAGGTACAGTACTTAAAGGATTAAATATTACTTATATGAATAGTCAGAACCCAACATACATAAAATTACGCATTAAAAATTTCAAAGACATCAATAAAAATGCAAAAGCAATAATAGATGCAAAAGGATATATTGCAAGCATCGATTACGCTGAGCCAGCATTAGAGGAATTATATAAGTGATTTTATGATACTAAAAAGATCCTATAATTTAGCAATAAAAGATATTAAAGAGATATTTAGCAGTATTTCAATTTATGGTCCGATGATAGGAGTACCACTTTTTTTTGCAATAATTTTACCCATAATGACATTTTATGTTACTATATATGCAGCCCCTAATATTATAACCAGAATAACAAGTTTACCTACTGCTCCCACGCAGATAAAACATGCAACAAGCGAGGCTTTTTTACAGTATTTTGCGGTTAATATTTTAGGCCCTATCTTTTTAACAATGCCAATACTTACCGCCTCCGTTATAGCCGCAGATAGTTTTGCTGGAGAAAAAGAGCGCAAAACATCAGATGCACTTTTAGCAACACCTATATCTAATTCTGAACTGTTATTAGGGAAAGTTCTAGCCTCCTTCATACCTACAATA
>JAJZDT010000085.1 GCA_021851535.1 Microcaldota archaeon
TTTTAGCAAATGTATTTATTATTGTTTGATAAATCTTTACTGATTTATATGCCGAGTATAATAAAGGATTTAGTGGATTCATTTAAGGGAAGATATCGATCTGAAGAAGCGATAATGATATTATTATCATCATGATTGTGCCTAATGCGGCAAACGCCTTTAATTTATATCCTACAATTATTGCAATTCCTATTATTAATAAAATAATACCATGTATAGATATTATTATTGATATTGCGGCATTTGAGATATTGATTATATTAGGAAAAAATGGGGTCCAATACGCTGGATTATATATCTCCCATGCCCCAAAGAGAATAAACAGAAATGATATTGCGCCACGCAGCATATTTTTTTGGGTTAAGACTCTTTTATGTGCAGTAGTTCTATTTCGATTTTTATATTTTGCTGAATCTGGCATCAATCAACCCTATCAATTTTAAATTTCATACAAATTTATTTTATCGTATTAGTTGCGATACTATTTGTTGTCACAATAGTATTTGAGATAGTTATACTGTTAGCAACTTTAGTATTATTTGAAGGTGTAATATTTGTAGTTATATTCTGCGCTGCTATATCATTTTTAAGCTGCGATAATGTATAATTGCCCTCTATATAATTAAACAATAATGTAATTAACTCATATCTACCATATGGAGATATGGCTGTGCTGTTTTTTGTATTTACCAAGTTTAACGCAAATATTGAATTTGCATCTACGCTATAAGACAGCACATATGATGAGTTTGCAGTAGTAAATACTGAATATGGCAATTGATTGCCTAACACATATGCATAATATATTACATTCTTATTCTGCGTTGCAAGAAGATTGGTAAAATTATTGTAATAGCTAGATGATACATTCGTATTTGGGAATACCACCCGCTCAGATAGTATATCATAACCAAGCGTATTACTTATAAATATTAAGCTTTTGCCAGTATAGTTATCATTTAAAATTGGCATTATATTTGTTGAACTATTGATGTTAGTCCAGTTGTATCCTATAGTACTGTTGAGCACATTTGCGGATAGATAATTTATATTTTGTACACTTGTAGCATTTACATTTGATATATTTATAAATAAGCTCTCAACTTTTGGCATCATAATTGCTATTTGCAACGGACTTGATATTGGCAGTAATATTGATATTATCTTATTCTTATACACTGTGCCAAAGCTTGTATAATTTGTCAGACTGCTAGATAGATGTACAGGAGATATGAAATATGGTCTTCCATTAGGCATCGCACCTGCATTAAAATTATTAGTTCCTGATGCCTCTGAGCTACTTGATAAAAGATTATATGCGCTATTTGCAAATGAGACATTTGAAAGGTTCAATATGGCTATTGCCATTCTATATCCTGATGCATTTGTGACATTCTCTATGATTATTGAATTAATTCCATAAGATAGATTATGCTGCATATCTAATAAATTATAAGCATTCCAATTGCCTCCAAATATCTTATTTAATAATTCCAATTTTATTGGATAGTTAAGATTTGGGCTAAGATTTGCAACCGTTCGTATTGTTGATCCAGCACTAACAGATGAATTTATTAGAGCATTAGTAGTAGCAGTGCTATTAATTTGCGTATTATTAGAATGAATAACTGCAACATATATGAGCGCTACAATTAGAAGAGCAATTGCAATTACTATCAAGAATATTTTACCATTTTGCATAGTTGATTAAATTAATTAATATTTATATAGGTTTAGATTAATCTGTGCATTTGCTTTTGATCATTTCTGAAAGCCTTAATCTTGTGTAACAAAATAACCACTTTTGTGGTGGTAAGGTCACACAAAAGTATAAATGTAGCACGCGTGATAAATGCTTCTTGCAATAAAAATAAAAAAATAAGATCAGGATACCTCAGTCTTTACATTGATATCCCTAACAAGTTCGCTCTCTTTTATTACACCCTTTCTTCTTGCGCCTACTGCCTCTATTATATATGAACCAATTACTGATATTATTATGTTTATAGCAAGAGCTACTAGCCCAATATATAGAAGGCCTATGCCCGTTTTTACATCAGATGTTACTAATGCGCCAAAATTGTTTGCAAACATTACAAGGCCAATTCCAGAGATTAGACCTGCAGCCCAACCTAAGCTAAGCGATTTCCAATCGAGCTTTTTCATATACAGCCCTAAAAATACAGCTGGAAGTAGTTGCAGTATTATTATACCGCCAAGCAATTGCAACTGTATTGCATATGTTAGTGGAGCAACGAATACGAATGCAAGCGCTACAAACTTTATTATAGCTGATAGCCACTTCGCAAGTCTTGTCTCATCTTTTCCAGACATTTTCGGCTTAAATTCTTTAAATACATTTCTTGATAGAAGATTCGCAGCGGCAATTGCCATAAGCGCTGCTGGCACCATTCCACCTACAAATACGCCAAGCAGACATATGCCTGCAAGCCACCCTGGCAGAACTGTAACTATCAATGCAGGTACAGTCAATAATCCATTTCCTGTGCTCTTAACTATGGCGAGCGCTCCCGGCACCGCATATATTATAATTCCAAAAAGCGCAAGCAGTGCTAATCCTATTGAATATATTGGAAGCACAGAAAGACTCTTCCTTAATGTTTTCTTGTTATTTGCTGCAAGACTACCATTTATTATGTGTGGATACAAATACAATGCAAGTGCGCTTCCAAGGAACAATGTAAAGAATGCGGGTACACTAGCGGCCGGCAATGTCGAATATGGCAATGCGGCACTTCCTTTTAGCTTTGCAATATTAGCAAATGCGCTTGTAAATCCACCATAAGAGGTAAGAACAGCAACAACAATTACGATTACAGTCAAAAATATCAGTATATCCTTAAATATGGATCCTAACGTAACTCCACGTAACCCACTAGTGAAGGTGAATGCCGCGAGTATTAT
>JAJZDT010000067.1 GCA_021851535.1 Microcaldota archaeon
TGTTTTGAGCTACGCCAAAATCATACATATTGTTGCTCATTGTCCACCAGTCTTGATTTCCCTGCAGCGCAGCTGCTTTTGGTCCATTTACATATAAATATCTTACTTGATTTGCGCTCAGATTCTGCGAATAGAGTTGCACACCACTAACACTCCCTGTGAAATACTGGGGAGTTCCTGGTGGCGACCCGCTACCTACGACGTTATCTGTAAAGTAAGTATCCTCTACATTAGGTGCGGACGTACCTATAACAGAATAAACACGCTTTCCATTTACATACATCACAGCAAGGCCGGAAACAGAATTATACGTAAGCGCAACAAAGTATGTGGTATTAAATGCTCCTTTATATTTAAGCGGAGATATTAGTGTAACCACGCCTGGCAGGTATCCATTAATCCAGCCGCTGTTATTCATACTGATATACGAAAGTTCGCTACCACCAGTAGGTGATGCGGATACTCCGAAAATAGTTCCTCCATAATTTGTGCTATTAAACCATGTGGCAATGCTCATATTTCTATCCTGTGTCATCCATTTACCCATCGGCGCATACATATAATCGTTATTGCTCGCATTCAAAATCGCGCTTCCGCTGCCAACATTCGTAGCTGATGCGGTATAAAGTAGCGGCGCGCTGCAATTTTGTGCATTATAGCAGCCCTCTCCATAAACTGCGCTTGCATTCATAATGCCAGGTATATAATTATCAGTCGTATCTACAGAGTAATTTGTTATATCCGTGAATTGGATATTATTCGAAATGCTCTTTGGGAGTATATTTTTTGCAACTAGTGTGCCGTTATAATAATTTGTATTGCCGTTTAGCAAATCCCAAAGAATAAGGCTATTAGCCCCCGCAGTCAACTCATTATTAATTGTTAAAATAAGGCAAATATTATAACTATAACACTCAGGGTGGTTAGCCACAATAGGCAGCCCTTCAATACCATTGCGATATATCTGGCCTATCTGGAAATTATTCAATGTGGAATTGTATAATTGTATGTTTGCTATACTCGCATTTGCAATTGCATTTGTGCTTCCGGGATCTGCTCCTATGCTATATGCAAGCGCGATGCTGTTTTGGGATACAAGAATAGTATTTGTCTGCATATTGCAATCATTCACCATAACACCGTTTATATAGATACTTACATTGGTATAATTTTGCACTTTTACAATAGCATTGTACCAGTTATTTGCATGCACTGTGCCATTAAATGTATCGCAGCTGTTTTGTAAGAGCGCATTAGAGGAGGTATAATTCTGTGTCCATGCAATATTCTGGGAATAACTTCCTGGAGTAAATACATTTCCTCCAGCCCACAACGTTCCAAAATCGAATCCTGTTTTATTGTATATATCGAATAGGGGGCTTGCAAATGAATGTTTGCCTGAAGATGTTGATGCAGAGCTCGATTCGCTTTTCAAATTAAACCACACACTTAACGTGTAATTAAATCCAAGGTGGGATAGTATTGTATTCATCGCATATATTCCATTCTGTCCAATGCTGGTACTAGGGAGCCCTTGCGGCGAGGATATTTGTGCGCTTTTCAATTTATAATTAAAAAAGTCAAATGCACCATTGTTAGATCCTTGTCCTAAGACCCCGAATGGTGCGATATACTGCGCCGCACTTTGATATGGATAAATATAACTGCCATTGAGATTATTTTCCAATGGGGAGATATCCATTAGATCCGCTTGTGGCCCGTTAAGCAATGTGTATGTGCCATTTGGAATATTCATTTGCGCAAGATTGCTCATAGTACTATTTGCAATAATATATGGTTTGTATATGGGACTTGCATTCCTTATATTGGTTACAATCCCTGCAAAGTTGCAGGCACTGCTATTTATCGTCATTGTATTATACGCAACAAGAATATACTGTTGGTTTTCATACTGATGGCTTAAACTTGCGCATCCGTTTATTGGCGCTGCGCTTCCGGGATAATAATAAATACGCCCATATGCGAACATGAATGGAGACCTGCTCGCGTTATTGATTACATTTTGTGCGATAAGACTTATAGCAGATGGATTATTATTCGGGTACATCTGATATTTTATGCCATGTTGAGCAGCAAAAAGATTATCAATTCCAGAGAGCGCAACAGATGCATTTGCATCTATCGGATACGATGTGATGCTTCCTGGCTGGGTTATCGATACAAATCCACTGTAACTTATATTGACATATAATGGATTGGTTTGGTAAATATACAGTTTGCTGCCTGTTATGTTAATGTAAACCTGCGAGCTTGCATACGAGCTTTTAAGTGCGTTGAGGTAATTGTTCAATGTATATCCATTCATGCTTTGCAAGCTCTTTCCATTGAGCATTCCATTATAAACAAGTGTATTTATCGTATAAGCGGTATTGTTTACAAAACTTCCATTATACAATGATCCATTAAGCTCATAGTTGCTCATGCTTATTAACGCTTGATGAAGCGAGCTTGCAAGAAACTGGGATATTCCCGCGTTTATATTAACAGATGTGCCGCTATTAAGCGCAAGCGCTGTATCCCCTGAAAGCGCGTAGTAATTAGAGCTTACAACCACATAGGTTATAAGTTCACCTAACATTAGTATGAAAATAATAAGCGTTAGCAATGCTAGCAAAAATCCACGCTTATTTTTTTTGCTTTTACTAATTTTTACCATACCCTCATCTCCAAACCAAAATACTTACATTATCTATATTCGTGCTATTATTCTTTTCAAGCCCCATTACAACAAATGATCTGCTCACAAGGAAAGAGTTCACAAGACCGAACGGAATGTATGAAACATTCTGATATATTATGTTCGTAGGAATTCCAGTATTATAATTATTTGTATAATCATTCGCGTTGAGTGTTTTATTATATATCT